>JAFTXD010000144.1 GCA_017461775.1 Lachnospiraceae bacterium | reverse complement strand
TCGGAATATCGTTTGCACCGCAGTAACCCATACCGGCACGGAGTCCACCAAGCATCTGGAATACGGTATCCTCTACCATACCCTTGTATGCTACACGTCCCTCGACACCTTCCGGAACCAGTTTCTTTGCATCGGACTGGAAATAACGATCTTTACTTCCGTTCTCCATCGCTGCGATAGATCCCATACCACGGTATACTTTATATTTTCTTCCTTGATATAATTCGAATGTTCCAGGGCTTTCATCACATCCTGCAAGAATGCTTCCCATCATACATACATTTGCACCTGCTGCGATTGCCTTTGTAATATCACCGGAGAACTTAATACCGCCGTCGGCGATAATCGGCACACCGTACTTCTTTGCTGCGGAATAAGCGTCCATAATTGCTGTAATCTGAGGAACACCAATACCGGCAACAACACGGGTGGTACAAATGGAACCAGGTCCGATACCAACCTTAACAGCATCTGCACCTGCCTCAATTAAGTCTCTACATGCAGCACCGGTAGCCACGTTACCTGCGATAACCTGAAGGTCTGGGAAAGCCTCCTTAATCATCTTTACACAACGGATAACATTTGCAGAATGTCCATGTGCACTGTCAAGTACTACAACGTCAACCTTAGCCTTTACCAATGCTGCCACACGGTCAAGAACATTTGCAGTGATACCTACTGCCGCACCACAGAGAAGTCTTCCCTGAGAATCCTTTGCAGAAAGAGGATACTTAATCTGCTTCTCAATATCCTTAATGGTGATAAGTCCCTTTAAGTTGAAATCATCATCAACAATAGGTAACTTTTCTTTTCTAGCCTTGCCTAAAATCTCTTTTGCCTCTTCTAAGGTAATTCCTTCCTTAGCGGTTACAAGGTTTTCAGAAGTCATAGACTCCTTAATCTTCTTGGAGAAATCGGTTTCAAATTTTAAATCACGGTTAGTGATGATACCAACTAACTTGCGGCCCTCGGTGATAGGAACACCGGAAATACGGAACTTTGCCATCAAGTCATCAGCATCAGCCAATGTATGCTCTGGAGATAATGAAAATGGGTCTGTGATTACACCGTTCTCTGAACGTTTTACCTTGTCTACTTCCTCAGCCTGCGCTTCGATAGACATATTCTTGTGAATAATACCGATACCACCCTGTCTGGCCATGGCAATCGCCATACGATGCTCTGTAACGGTATCCATTCCTGCACTCATCAGCGGAATGTTCAGCTTAATTTTCTTTGTAAGATTGGTAGATACGTCAATCTGATTGGGTACTACCTCAGAATAAGCTGGTACTAAAAGTACGTCGTCAAAAGTAATGCCTTCACCAATAATCTGTCCCATTATCGTTCCTCCATAAATTGTATAATGAATTTAAAAGTTTCTTGTGAGTTTATCAAACTTAATGCTTCATGTCAATCGGAATTTAGTCCATAAAAATTTTTCTTGGAGAAGTATTTTTCATAACTTTTACCATATCCTCGGAAGGACTCAAAATCAGCTTCTCGCCGCCCTCATAATAAACGGCATAGCGCTTGTCCGGCTTTTCCTCATAACCAATACTGTAATCCTTCACTTTTACCTGACGGTTCTTATAATTGTCCAAATGATAGGAAAATACCGGTGCCATCACCTCGATACGGTCTAAATTGTAGGTTGCCACACGTTTTCTCTTCGTCTTCGCCATTACCTTATCAATGGTAAGCTCTCTGTCCAGATATAAATACTCATACTCGATATCTGTATACAGATTTACAAAATAGGCACCCACACCACAGGCAACCGCTGCAATAAATGCTACCGTTACCCCCAGCAGGGTAAAGAACAACATAATCACAGTTACAATAATTAAGAACACTTTGAAAAATTTACCCAAAGCATTGGATTTCGCCTTCACAAGGCATTCTACATACATATCACTCATTCTTCATTCCTCTTTATCTAAAAAAGTTTATGAGAAAACTATAATACAGAAACGCAAAACTTTCAAGGGCAGACACAGTTTATTCTTTTTTAACTTTCTTCTTAGGATTGCTTCATTGACAGGCTTTTCTTTTTTATTTATGATAGAGCAGTAATTTTAATTTGTATTTTTTGCTTTTGGCAGAAACGGAGGATACATCATGCCTGTAATGGATGAATTTAAAGAGGAGCGTGCAGCACTGAAAAACGCCGGTTTTAAAGAAAAATGGCAATATTTTCTGGATTATTATAAATGGTATGTCATTGGAGGCGGTCTTGCCATCTTTTTCCTATGCATCTTTGTCAGAGACATTCTTTCCGCTAAGGATTATGCCTTATTCGGCACCTTTCTGAATGCATATGCTTATGAAAACGAGGATGGCACCATCAAGGGACAGGCCCTGATGGATGAAATGGCCACCCGTCTGGAAATTGATACGGAGAAATATGTGGTAGACATCGACAATTCCCTCTCCATCGGCAGCTCCAGCAGCATGGATGTAACAGGTATGACCGCCAGTGAGGTATCCTACAATTCAGAACAAAAACTGATGGTATTTATCGCCGCAGGAGATTTGGACTTTATCGCAGCGGATTCCACCACTTTTTTAAGGTATGCTACAACGGAAACTTTCCATGACTTAAGAAATATTCTCACTCCCGAGCAGCTTGAGAAGTATGAACCCTATTTCTACTATGTGGATATGGACGAGGTTGCAAAGGCTAACGAAGCCGCACAGAATCTGGAAGCTGACAGCTATGTAGGAAGAGTATATGACCCCTTAGACCCAAGTACCTGCGTAGACCCGGTCCCCATCGCTATCTGCATTAACAACAGTGACAAAGCCATGGAGGCTTACTGGTTCAGAGAAGAGGTTGTTCCCATGGGCTTTGTAGTGAATTCTACTCATGTGGAAGACGCAGTGATGTTCCTGGATTATTTATTTGAATAGATTGCATTTTAAAAGCGCCTCCGGCCAATCTGTCATGATGCCGGAAGCGCTTTTTGCGTGCTTACATCTTTATGATAAATCCAATATCCCCCACGCTTCCCCCTGCGGAAACCGTGCCATTATAGTCCTTATTGGTAATCTTCAGTACATTTCCCTCGGAAACGTAATCCCCATTCCAGCCGGTGTCCAGCTTAAAGTCCTTGCCGGATAAATCGATATAGATTTCCCAGCCGGTGATATCATTGCCGGAGGTATTGGTCAGGGTAATGTTGCAATTATAATAGTTGCCACCGTTAGAGCTCCAGGTGTCCGTGGTCTTCAAGGTCACAGTGAGGGCATTATTATTGGTGGTAATATTAAGATCTGCCTCAGTCACACCGACAGGTGCGGTGTAAGGGCTTGGCTGGGGAGCAGGTGTATTATCCATGGTCGTAGGCGTACTGCGGTCCGCACTTTCATTTGGATTTTCCACACCCTCATGGGTTGGCAATGTAGATGTGGCCTCTCCGGTCAGCATCTCAATCAGCCACTTACCGGAAGGATTCAAGTCCGCCTCATTAAAACCGCTGATTTTGTTACACTCCGCCTTAAACATAGCAGAGGATTCACTCTTATTGGAGATATTCCATGCCACATAGCTTACACCATAGCTGTTCATGGTTTCTACCCACTTATTTGCCTGGTCATAATCCAGAGCTCCGTTTCCGCTGGCATCACAGATACCATACTCAGATACAAAAACAGGCAGTCCATCCTTTATCGCCTGCACCATGGTATTACGCAGGGATTCCTTATGAGTTCCTGCATAATAATGCAGTGTATACATAATATTCTCATAATCTGTAATCGGGTCCTTGGCTGCCTGGTCCACCATCTGCGACCAATTAGGAGTACCCACTAAGATAATGGCATCCGCATCCTTTTCCCGGATGACACCGATGACTTCCTCTGCATAGGACTTAATCTCCGACCAAGAAATGCCGCCATTAGGTTCATTACAAATTTCATAGATTACATGTGTTTTATCTGCAAATTCCTCAGACATCTCCTCAAAAAACTTCATCGCTTCCGCCTTGTTTGTGTGAGGATTGAAATCCGACAAAATATGCCAGTCCACAATCACATACATTCCTGCTTCTTCCGCATATGCCACACCGTCACGAATCAGCTGCTTTGTAGCTTCCTTATCCCCGTCCGTACAGTAGCCACCATTTTCTGCTGTGTACATAGCAAGTCGCACCACATCCGCATTCCATTCCTCATGCATCTGCTTGAAAAAATCCAGATTAATATATTGAGGGAACCATGCAATACCATGGGTACTGATACCTCGAAGCTGCACCTTCTCCCCCTGCTCGTTTACAATAGAAGTTCCTTCCACATGAAGTGGACTTAAAGCATTTGCCATAATCTCTTCCCCCTGTATCTCTTCTTTGGTCTCCTGTGGTACCACTGTGGGTGGTACCGTAGTCACCGGCTCTAACGTAGGTTCCGGCTCTGGGGTCACCACGGGTTCTGTTGTAGCCTCGGGCTCCGATGTCGCCACCGGTACAGATATACTCTCCGGCTCAGCCGGAGCCGCAGTCGCTACAGGCACCACTGCCGGTTGCATATCCCTTTGCAATTTTTCATACCCTACCTTCGTAACCAAAAGAAGTATAAACACCAGAATAATTGCATAAAAATACCGTTTTTTTATCTTCTGCTTTTTCACACTAACAATCTTCCATCTACAAATTTACTTAGTCGCAGGCATTCATAAATTCATTCCAGTTCTTAGAATGTAAATCCTCTGCCTCCACGGAGATATTCTGAATAATTTCCCCTGCTGCTGCATCCTCGGGAAGCACCAGAAGTCTCTTCATATCCTCTGAAATATACTGCTCTGCGGCCTTGTTCGTGCAGTAGTAACCTAAGTACTCAAAGCACTTTGCTGCATTTTCCGGTCTGTTGATGTACTCAAGGAACGCATAAGCAGCATCCGGGTTGGGTGCCTGGGATGGAATAAAGCTTGCCATAATACCAAAGCCAAGTCCTTCCTTCGGAACCACCAGCTCCAGCTCCGGATTGGTCATCAGGGCAGCTACCACCTGAGAGGTGTATAAAAATCCAACTGCAGCCTCACCGCTCAAAATAAAATCCTGAGTATTGGAATCATTGATAACACGGATATTGGGTGCCAGCTCCTTCAGTTTCTCACCAGCTGCAGCAATTTTGTCCAAATCCTCAGTATTCATGGACTCACCCATGGTAAGTAACGTGATACCATTAATCACACGATAATTTGCGGTAATGGCAATATTATCCTCCAGTGCAGGATTCCACAGGGACTCATACCCGGTAATCTCCACATCGGTGAGCGTCGGGTCATATACAATCAGCGGAATCCCGGCACCATGAGGCACGGTGTACTCGTTGGCCGGATCATAGAACTGTGACATAAATACCGGATTCAAATAGTCATAGGTAGCAATCTTGGAAGTATCCAGCTTCTGTGCCAGTCCCTCCGCAATCACCACTTCAATAATATAATCGTCCGCAATCACAAGGTCATACTCTCCGCCTTCCGTTTCCTCCAGCTTGGCAAGCATGGTCTCGTCATAATCAAAATTAGAATAATTGATAATATATCCGGTTTCTTCCTCGAAACCGTCCAGAATCTCCTGTGGAAACATACCATCCCAGGTAAAGAGGTTCAGCTCCCCCTTCTCCTCTTTTCCACCGCATCCGGTAAGGCTCCCTACAGCCAGAGCTCCGGTCAAAAGCAAAGCAAGTAATTTTTTCACAATAAGCCTCCTTAAACGTATTATTTTTTCTTCCATTTTTTGCTTAGTATACTTGATATCATCAAAAGAATCAAGGTCACCAACAGCATCATGGTGGCAAGCGCATTAATTTCCGGAGTGACACCGGTTTTCAGTTTCGTATAAATCTTCACCGGCAGGGTATTCACCTTGGCTCCCGTGACAAAAATACTGATCACCACATCATCAAAGGACATGGCAAAGGCCAGCATCGTTCCGGAAAGTACCGCCGGCATAATCAGAGGCAGGGTAATATCCCAAAATACCTGAAAAGGTGTAGCCCCCATATCCAGCGCTGCTTCTGCCAGCGCTTTATCCATCCCCACCAGCCTTGCCTTCACCATGGAAAACACATAGGGAATACAAAAGGTAGTGTGGGCAATAATCAACGTCAACATACCAAAGGGCAAATCCATAAAGGAAAATACTGCCAGAAATACCATACCCAGAATAATTTCCGGAATCATAATGGGCAACATACTGATATATCCCATTACATTATTTATCTTCGCAAACGCTTTATACTGCTCTGGCTTTTCCAACATTTTAAAGATACCAAGGGCACCTAAAGTTCCCAGTACCACTGCCAAAAAACAGCTGCTGCCAGCCAGTATCAGACTATTTATCAGCGCCTCCTTAATCTCCCTGTCACGGAAAAGCTCCTCATACCACTTTAAAGAAAAGCCCGTCCAGCTAACAGAGGACTTGGATTCGTTAAAGGAGTAAATCACCGTAAGTATTATGGGCACATAGGTAATAATGGTAAGCACCGCCACATAAATCCCGGAGAACGTTTTTTTCTTCTTCATTACATTATCCCCTCCAATTCCGTGGTGCCGCTGACCCTACGATACAGAGCCATCATAAGGGATGTCAGAATCATCAGTATCACCGACATTGCCGCCGCAAAAGGAATATTCCTTCCCTTGGTCATCTGCTCCTGAATTACATTTCCCACCAGCAAAATCTTATTTCCGCCTAGGATATCTGCGATAAAAAACAATCCCATGGAGGGTACAAAGGTCAGAATCACACCGGACAAAAGCCCCGGCAAGGTAAGACGAAGCGTGACCGTAAAAAACGCCTTCACCGAAGAGGCCCCCAAATCCCTTGCTGCCTCCACCAGACGATAATCCATCTTCTCTGCACTGGAATACACCGCCAGCACCATAAAGGGAAACAAACCATACACCATTCCCACCACCACTGCCGGATAGGTGTAAAGGAGCTTTAAAGGCGAATCCGTCAGACCAATTCCCGTCAATACCTTATCTAAAATACCATTGCTACGAAACACAATAATCCAGCCATAGAGTCTGATTAACGCACTTGTCCAGAAGGGAATCATGATAAGGAGCATCATCCGCTTTTTCCACTTCTCGCTCATCCGCGCCATAAAATACCCATAGGGATATCCCAAAAGCACAATAATCCCCGTAGACAAAAACGCCAGTTTGAAGGAATCCACAAAGGTCCCTAGATACAACGGATCCAATATCTTCTCATAGTTTGCCAGTGTAAAAGTGAAATCCACGCCCCACACCTTGGCTCTGGACATAAAGCTTAAAAGGAACATGTAAAGAAAGGGAAAGGCCACAAAAATCAGGGTAAAAATATACATGGGCATCACAAGCCAGATACATCCCTTAGTCTTCTTCATCGCTTCCTCCCTTCTGCTCCTTTACCTCTACGGCGACTTTCCAGCCGATTTTCATCCGCTGTCCCACCGCTACCTCTGCATCAATACCATAGCGGGAAGCAGTTATCCTCTGCCCGTCAGAGAGTTCAAAGAGGATGCGGAGCTGACCACCCGCAAAGCTCTTTTCCAAAACAACCGCTTCATGAGTACATTCCTCTTCTTCATGAATCAACACATTTTCACTACGAACTGCATATAATTTGCCGTCTTCTCTATAAATATTAGCATCTCCCACAAAACTTGCCACATAGCTTGTCTCGGGATGATAATAAATCTCATTGGGTGTGCCAATCTGTTCAAATACACCATGATTCATAATAGCGATTCTATCTGACATATTGATAGCTTCTTCCTGGTCATGGGTAATATAAATAAAGGTAATCCCAAGAGACTTCTGCAGTCTCTTAAGCTCTAACTGCATCTGCCTGCGCAGTTTTAAATCCAGCGCCCCCAAGGGCTCGTCCAATAAAAGCACCTTCGGCTCAAGCACTGCCGCTCTGGCAATGGCGATACGCTGCCGTTGCCCACCGGATAACTGGTCAGGATAGCGGTCCCCGAAGCCCTCCAGCTGCACCAAAGAAAGCATCTCCTCTACCTTACGACGAATCTCCTCCTTGGATTTTTTGCGGATTTTTAGACCATACCCGATATTCTCCGCCACGGTCATATGTGGGAACAGGGCATAATTCTGAAACACCGTATTCACATCCCGCTTATTAGGCACTGCATGGGTGATGTCCTCTCCTTCTAGAATCACCCTGCCCTCATCGGCATCCTCCAGCCCTGCAATAATACGCAAAGTAGTCGTTTTTCCGCAGCCCGAAGAACCCAGCAGCGTGATAAACTCTCCCCGGTGAATTTCTAAATGAATTCCCTTTAAGACCTGCGTGTCTCCAAAGGCTTTCTTTATATTTTCCAGTCTTAATATTATGTCTTTCAAAGAAATATAATCTCCCTTAGTATAAAAATAGTGAGAGCAAATTGTAGCGTGTACACCTTAATTACAATTTGCCCTCACTATTATAACATTATTCCCCAAAAACGGAAATAAAGTTTCTTACACATACTCCATCACATGCTCCCTTGTGACATCCTTGTAGCATTCATTTGCTATCACTGCCGCATACAACGCATCAAAATCACTACAGAACTGCTTCATCGAATCAACGAGTGCTTTCAAACCACTCTCGATGCCTTCCCTTAACCCTGTCTCATGACCAGCCTTCAGCCCTTCCTCGCGGCCGATTCCTCTTTCTTCTTATGAAATAGTGAGGGCAAATTGTAGCATGTACATCCTAATTACAATTTGCCCTCACTATTATATCATTATTCCCAAAAACGTCTTCGTTTAATTCTCGAACAATATATCCAACAAAGTAGAAAGTCCCTCTTCCAAAGGAATTCTATGATACGCTCGAAAAACCTTTGTGTCACAGATACGCTTTACGTCATGAGAATCTAAAACATAACCATCTCCCCATGACTTAACGATATTATAATAAACCAGTGAATGAATCTCAACGATAGCTTCTGTTTTTGTTGATTCCAAATCTTCTAACCCCCAGCCATCTGCATCCCAATCCTTTGTTTGCAAATAAAAAGTTATGGCCCTTCTGAGAATATAGCCTCCCTTTTGCTTTGCGAAATCTAGTGCTTCCTCGCTATCCAGTGGGATGTTTGCCCACTTAAAGAATTTTTCCCGATTGCATGAGGACACAAAATTAAATCGGCCCTCCCTAAGTTCAAGCTTATTCTCCTGATTTGAAAAGCTCCGCAGTGTGTCGATTTCCCCTTTTTCAAACAGCATCTCAATATTTGTTGTACTCACAGAATCCTTTTCTAAAACGCTACCATTCTTCTCAGCATACACAGTTCCATCGTAAAAGGTAAGAACTTCCCTCAGCTTGCAATCCTTTCCTGAATAGTATCGAAGCTTCCCCTCTCTATCATACCAGAACCGTCTTCCCTCAGAACCCCCACCACAAAAATAAATATCGCTTGCTTCCGATCCTTTTGTTCCATCCAGCACTTTATATAGTACCTTTGCATATTTCTGTTCCTTATCATACCAGGAATAAAAGAAATCCTTTTCATTGATATTCACTTTCGAAATGTGAAAAAATACATCCGTAGCTTTCGCCTGCTCTTTGATAAAACCGTATCCCTTTTCCTTATTGAAAAACTTTATTGTGCCCTCCACGTACTTATCTTCCTCAGCCTCCGCCTGCTGCACAACCACTTTGTTTTCTTCCTTAATTTCCCTATTTGCACATGATGGCTTAGAAACAAATATTATATTCTTTCTTGGCTTATCCCTCATACCACATCACTCCTTGTATACTGCTCCCTCATTCTCTACGATACTTTCCATCGCTATCATCACCTCAGTATCCAGTACTTCCAACATCGCCCCTATGTCTCTCTCCACCAGACAATACTGCTGGTAAAAACGATCCCATTCTTCTTCTAAACGCATATGCAGGACAGACCTTCCACTGATGTCCATTGTAAGCAAATACCTCCTATCAATAGACAACTCGCCTACCATCAACGTGACAAGTGGAATATCCTTGACATATAATATAAGCTTCTCTCCAAGCATTTTAGGCCGTAATTCCGATAAATATACGTAACCATCAAAGGAAACCTGCCTAGCATCTTTCAGAGAATTGGCTCTATTATGAGCCTTATCCCAATCGTCCCTAGGCCCTTTATAGTATTCGTTTCTGTCAATATCTTTAATATTATGCAGATAAGAACCAATCTCCTGTAACACATGCTTAACCTTTCCAAATTTTCTTTTCGGATCACGCTTATATAATTTATTAGTCGTGATGCTACCATCTCTATCTTTTCTAAAAAAGTATTCCGGAAAAACAATTTTGTCTTCGTCAACCAGCTTCCACAGTTCACTGACGTGAAGCTTTTCTAGTATATACTCCTCACCTTCCATGCGCCCCTTAATATCATACCCGTATGTATAGCCTGACTCTTCTTGATAACCTTTCAGAATTTCACACGTAATCGGTAGCCCTCTTCTGCACATAAGATTTTCTAGGGTTACTTCCTTTTGGGGCACATAAAACGCCAAAAACATTAATTTCACTATTTCATTAATAGAATCTTTGGATACTTCAGGGTTACCATTATTCCATTTAACCAATGCACATGACCAAACCCACTGCTTATTCTTAAATTTCAACCCATAGAAATATTTATAAACGTCTCCTTCCATGCGCGTTGATGCCTCAAAACATTCAGCAGCTTCAATGTCAAAACCGTCCTTACTATTCTCCTCTATTTTCCTCCACATTTCAGCATCCGTTTTCGCTTCATGCAACATAGCCACAAACATGCCGGCGCAATCACGATTTATCACATCTGCCACATTTTTTACTCTATCTCCGTCGTAGGATTTCTGTCTGAATATCCCCTTTGCATCCAACCATAAGTTAGATACAACTATTCTATCAAGTCTTATCCACTCCTTCAGTTCCTCTACTTCGTACGTTAACTCTCTTTTATCTTCTCCTATCGCATCATACATTTTTATGCCATACCCCTCTGACCGCATAGCATCTCGTTGCTTACCTTCCACATAAATTATCTCTGGACGCTGAATCATTGTCTGCCACCTCCGTTTTTCAGACTTCCCAATGCTATAATTGATATTATACAACCATATTGCATAAATCACACCTCTTTATGTAAATTATACCTCCATTCAATCACTCTGACAATACACGTATCCAGTCCGCTCCTTACGCTCCCACGTCCCCCAGCACCTTCTCACACATCTCCAGATACCTCCTACACTTCACATTACTCACCACCTTCAAAAGCTCCTCATTTTTATTAATAAACCCAAAGACCTTCTCTGACAATACACCCTTCTCATCCACCTCATAAAGCATATCCAGCACATTATCAATCCAGCCTGCAATCTCCTTATACCTGCCAAGTCCTGCCTCTTCCTTGGTTTCCTTGGTAAGCATCCGCTCGCAGAGATATTCGGAAAGCAGCCACTGCTGCCTGTAGGTAAGTCCCTTTACCTTTTCCAGATTCTTCTCAAAGCCTCTTCCCCGAAGAATCTCATCCATTTCCTCAATGCTCACTCCTACGCTACACTGTCTCACATAAGCCATAAAGCTGTCTGCAATCTCATCCGACTTGATAAACTGCTTTACCATCTGTAAATCTATGGTCTGCTCCAGCCTCGTGTAAATAGAGTATGCACGACTCAAATTCTCCCAGCCCCTGCAGGTTACCAGCTCCTTCTCGCCGCCATTATCCACACATCTGTATGCATGGGTGGGCTGTACTTCCAGATAGTCCAGAATCGTCTTATCAAGGCCAATTTCCCTTCCATAGGTAATAAATGTCTTTGCATCAAATTCGATGGTTATCTTGCGGATGCGATCCAGCACCGCGCAGTCAAATTTTCTCGCCGTCCTGTTATACTCCGGAGGATTACCACACAAAACGATGACCCAGCCCTCCGGAAGAGTATGCACTCCGATATTCTTCGTCTGCAAAAAGCCCAGCATCGTAGGCATAATGGTTTCTGATGTGCTGGCAAACTCATCCAACAGCAAAATTCCCTCCTTATACCCCTGTTCTACCTTCTCATAAACCATGGCAAGAACCTCTGAAACCGTGTAAGTAGTATACTTCCTACTGTCTCCAAGCTCCTCAATCACCGGAAGTCCCAGCAGAGAATTGCGGGTCAGGTGAGCCAGACTACTTCCCACATAGCCAATTCCCAGCTCCCTGCTTACCTGCTCCACAATCTCCGTCTTGCCTATTCCCGGCGGCCCCTCCAGATAAATGGGCTGACGGTTCCTCTCTACCATGACATAATTTCCACTTTCATCCTTGTACAAATACTGTCTGACTGTGTTTGTAATATGCATTTTTGCTTCTGCTATTGTGCTCATTCACATTCCTCCATTCTACTCCAGGCAAATCTTATTTATCCATTCCGGCATCTTCTCTTTTACATACCAACTTGATAGCGCCTCCTTGGGAAGTACAAAATACACCGGATAATCCGGCTTTTCTTTCGGATATTCACCATCCCCATCCGTCAGATAAATCAGTGCGTCCACCTTTCCATCCTCTGCTTCCAGCTCCTTAAGTCTCTCAAAAACAGGAACAAAGCTGGTGCCACCCCAGCCCTTCACCTCAATCTTTGCGGGCTTCTCATTAAAATCCGCCAGACATATCCTCTGTTCCTCCTGTATCCCAGCATCACACTGCAAAAGCAGCACCTCACCCTCTACATGCTGAGCCTTTATCTGCGAGATACAATCATATGTCTCTCCCCAAAATTTCTCCATAATTTCATCACACACGCAGGAGCCACTTACGTCCACTGCTATGGCCAGTGTATGGAGTGCAGGCCTTTCCGTTATCTCCAGTGGTTCAATTAGTGGAACATCTCCGTAAAGCTCCAGACCATAGCTGTAAAACATATGGTCAATGGAATCCGGCTCTTCACGGCAGATTTCCTTAGGGCGAAATAACTCTGCCAAAAGCTCCTTATAATTCCGCCCGCTTCCTTTCCCAACGCCAAAGCTTTCCTCATTATCACCTTTTCCCTTACCCATAAAAGTCCCCGCAAGGACCGCTAAACCATCCATTTCCTCCCCGTTTTCCCCCAGTACGACCTGCTGAATCTCTCCCCACAGCTCCATGACCTTTTGCCTGTGTCCTTCACTCATATCCTCATCCCACATACTATGGTCATCCACGCGCAATCCATATTGATAATGTGCCAACCTGGAATGCAGCTCTTTCTTTTCCAGCAGGCAATAATAGCTCCCCATGGAATAGTCTCCCTGAACCAAAGAATCCCACTGGTTAGCCCTAAAATCTCTTTGTCCGGCAGCCACTCCTCCTATCCTCGAAAGCAGGTACTCTGCCTGTATATCCATCATCAAATCCCGAAGCATATGCTGCTTATAATCATCCTTTATCTGGAAATGTCCCAATAATCCATGGAGCATGATATGCATGATTTGCTTCATCGTCTGTGCCCTGCCCTGCCGCAAAATGATATCCGGGTCATAGTAGAGGGTAACACCATCCGTAGCAATACCATCCACCCTTTTCCCCGCCGGTGCCTCCTTAAACATCAGAACAGACAGCGGATATAACAGCTCACTGTAATGACTTTTCAGCTCCAGCAATACCATATTTAACCACTCCCGCGCCTGCCTGTTTTCCTCTTTCATCACTCTACACTCCTCCTGCCAAGAATCCGATGGATGCCGCCTTTCTGCCGGATTCCTTATAAAGCCTCCTAATACCATAGGAAAAATCCTCCGGTGTCAGAGATGGCATCTCCTCCGGTGGCTCCTTTTCATAGCACCGGATACTTCTGGCAATGACAGCTGCCTCCACCAGTTTGCGCCCCTCTCTGGCATTCCCAAACTCATCTCCCAGCTTCCTTCTTCGCTCCTTCATATAAGCGCAAATCATTTCTTCACAATCCTCTGCCAACTGATACCCCTTTGTCTCACACATTCCTCTGGTAATGTCCAAAAGCTCCTGCTCTGAGTAATCCTCAAAAGGTACCACCCTGCTGATACGGGAAGAAAGCCCCACATCAAGCTCCAAGAAATCCTCCACCTCACCGGGATAAAGGGCAAAGATAACCATCACATCCTGATATAGCTCCATATATCTTACAAACTCCTTCACGGCTTCCTGATTGAAGGAGTTTCTTGTCTCATGCAGAAAAAAACCTGCCTCATCCACAAAAAGTACTCCTCTCCTTGCCTTGGCAAAGAGACTCGCTACCTTGGGTGCCGTCTGGCCCACATATTCTCCGATAATATCCTTCCGGGTTGCCTGTACAAAGCTGCCACTTGCCTGCCCCTGCTCCGACATAATCTGCGCCAAAAGTTTTCCGCACAAGGTCTTGCCAGTTCCCGGTTTTCCCTCAAATATCACATGCTTACAAATCTCCTTCAGTTTCTCATTGCGGAGTTGCTCCCTTTGAAGTGCCGCAACTTCCCGGGCCAGCAGCTTTATCTCCCTGAGCCCTGTCATCTCATTTAGCACCTGCAAAGGGGACCTGATACTCCCAAAATCAAGCTTAAAATCCTTCATTATCATATAGCGATAGTCCCCCCTGCACCTTGCGCTTTTCTCCGCCTGGTCAAAACTCCATGCCATATCCTCTTCTCCAAATTTACTACCACTTTTCTTCTGAATATGGTGTACTATTTTTGCCAAGCTTAAGGCTTCATCCAAACGATATCTCTCCCCCTCCAACAATCGTTCTGCAACGCTCAGATAGTAGGAAGCAGAACACTTCGGAAGGTAAATAATTTCACACTCCTTACTCTTTAACAATTCTCTTGCCCACGGCATATCCAGCTGCTCCTCCTTTAGCTGGACAAACTGAAGCGATGCCTGGCACCCCATAATACAGCGAAGCTTCGTCCCCAGTTCAAAATCCTTTTCCTCCTCCATTAATCCGGTAAAGTACATAATCTCCTTTTCCGGTACCCCACCGGTCAGCAGAAAGGAATATTCCTTCATGCTTTCAAGCCTTGTAAGCGTATTGCCAGAACCTTCCTCCTTTGTTTCATACCAATAATCCTCCTGCAAGCATCCGTACAGAGGATAATTTATAATGGCAAAAGCTGCCTTTATTCCTACATTCTCCTCCTCTGTTATCAGAAAAAAACGCTTATCATTAAGTGAGCCATCACTGTAATCAAAATACTCTGTAACAGCCTTTAAATACTCTAATTCATAGTACTTCTTAAGCCACCCCTCCACGGTGAGCACCTGACACATTACATCGGATCCCTTCCGTTCATATCTGCGCCGAATTACCGGTGCCAATTCAGACAGTTTTTCTCTATACACACCCATTTGCATCCTCCTTCGTTCTCCACCTTCTCTGTAGCAGATAAGGTATTATCCCTGCATACTCCTTATGCCGGAAGAAATACCTGATATAATCCTCCACACAGTCATCCCGCAGAAAGCCGCTTCGAAACGCCTGCTCTAACAGCGGAAAATCTTTTGTTTTCAGTAGCTCTAACATATGCTCCAGCCACTCTGCCGTGATATCTCCCTCGATTTTCTTCATTACAGAAAAATATACCCGCCGAAATTCTCTTGCCTTTTTCCCGGTGCCGCATTTCTTCAAAATAATCTCCGTTATATAAAGCTCCACATGCTGAATATTAATAGCCTCCGCAAATCGAAAATACATATCCATACCGTTAAGCAGTCTATGCTGCTCCTTATAAATTCCCGCCTCACCCCTGTAGTAAGCCTTTGCATAGGCGTGAAGCGTGTGAGGAATCGCCGGCAAGACCTCGGACTCTGCAAACAAGCTGTATAGCCTTAACCAAAAGGTCGGATTTCCCACATCCATCTCCATCCGCAAGGCGTACCATAAAATCAGGATGAGGACATCCTCCACATCACCATATACTTCCCCGTCCTCCTTCACTCTCTGCAAAATCCCAAACAAATTCTCCCACACTACCTGTTTATCCACAAAAAAGCATACATCCGCAAACTGGTCTCCATTTTCCCGCCAAAGGTTCAGAACATCCAGAAAATCCTTCCCCTTAAAATAAGCAATCTGCTCTTTCGTCATATCCCGGCACAAAAGACACGCCTCACAAAAACGGATGGAGCCTCCTCCCAGAAAGGAGGTCTGCCCTTCCTGCCTAAGCTCAGAGGCAATATCATTTCTACCACCGCCAAACCCAGCTTCACAAAGTGCTATAGCCAGTTCATATTCCCCCATTAGAAGTGCCATAAGGCCGGGAGGTGCAACCACCGCCAACTCCCCCTCCGGTTTATTCCAGCTATAAAAACCCTTTTCCTGCACTTCTCCCTCTGCGATTATCCAAAGCAGCTCAGGCAAGCACGCTTCCTCCCGCATATAGGGTGCTTCATATCCCGGCTCCGCAGCAAGCAGCAGCTCTTGTAACCTCGATAATACTTGTTCTATACAGTGTAATTCATAGGGATAGGGCATCCTCTCACCATTTGAAAGACAAGACTCCATGTACTCTCTATAGTTTTCCATAGGGATAAATCACTCCATTTTCTCATCAAAAAAATACTGTAACACCATTTTCTGATGTTACAGTATCATATTCTTACGCATTTTTCGTACCCTTACCGTCGGATTCTTCTCCTTCATCCAAATGGGCTATTCACTCCACATTTCCTTATAAAGGCTGTAAGCCTCCGGTGTTAGTATTTCCCGATATTTTTCCTCTCGGCAGTCTATGATTTTTAATATAGCATCATACCAGTACCCACTATTTAAATAGACCTTTTTCTTCACAGCCAGCCGTGTCATCAGCCTCATATTGAATCCTTCTCTAACCTTCTTATCCCAGTCTTTTCGAATAAGAACTAAGGTATCCCCTACCTTATATACATGATGGTATGTTTTAAATTCACGCTTGGCAACAAGCGGTATTTCAAAGCTAAGCGTTACATCTTCCGTTCCAAGTCCAGCTATCAACTCCTCCTCCTCCGGACAAGGAACCTCTCTTGAAAGCTCTTCTGCATCAGAAGTAAGTGGACACGCCTCCTGATTATCAGTGTCATTTTTTGCAAACTCATGATACCCGTATTCTGCTTCATCATTCCGCCTCCTCTCCTTTCACAGAAAAAAGAATGAAACAACCCCTAATAGGCAGATGAGAAATGTCAAAAAATATATCTCAACCATTTCCTTACTTTTACGATATCGCCACATATGTATGGGACATGCAAGACAGGACAAAAAACAATACACTCCCAAAAATATTCTTATCACTTCCATCCTGTTTCCCCCTTTCCCTCTATTTACATTACTTATTTTAACCCCTGTTCTCTCTGCAAACTACGCCCCTGCGTCGGACTATTCCCTTTCTCCTTCTGCATTTTAGGTAAAAAATACTGTAGCATTCGAAGGTAATACCTTCCAATACTACAGTATAATCTATTGCATCTTTGGTGGAGCTAACAAATTCTTAGTTTCTTCTGCAAGTCTTGCAATCTCATTACTTATTGGGTCATTATAGCTAGGTAACATGCCATATTTATTTATAAGCCGTTCGATAAAATCATAAAGTTCTTTGGTGTCATCTTTAAAGTCATGCTTTTCATCGTTGGGATTGTACAAAATATTGCTCCAAATACTCTTAAATGGTGCAATCATTGTTTTTACAACATAATGCACCTGCTTCAAATAACGAAGCTGCATACATTTGCCAAAGTTATTATTACCTAAATTGCGAAATACATCTTTGGAATCCTCTAGAATTAGGTTCGTCAAATGTTCTTTAAACCTCTTACCGGTGGACTCATCATTCCATTTTTTACAAAACCGGAAATAAAGGTCATCTTCTACATCTGCAATCCAAAAAACGCAAGCAATCTTGCTATAATCATCATAATCACCATTAGAAAGATCCGTTATTTCTTCATTTGTGTATAAATAATCAAGTAAATAGACCTCATACAAATAGAAGAAATATAACAAATCATGGGGATCCATCAAAGCAATATCTTTTTTATTAAAACACCATTCCTGACCGATTTTTAACTTATTATAGCATTCACCACTATCGTATTCCTCCTCATCGCAGAGATAATAACGGAAGAAAGCTTGGCAGTCTTGATACTCATCGATAGGAACAGCAAACAGCTTTGCGTCATCCAGCTCGCGATAAAAATCCCATTGTTCCAATTCTCCGCTATAAGTATGGTAAACATCAGGTTCATTTAGACTGGACAGAAGAAAAACTGTAGGAGAGTGATGCAATACTGTGCACATTTTTCCCTTTAAGTCCGACAAAAATATGGTAGCTTTATGATACTCCGTAGCACTTGCGTGCAGGGCCGAGAATCTTTTTTCTATATTTGGCAATTCATAGTATATGAGACTCCTCTTTGTAGGGTATGGATTGGTGTACAGTGGACTACTTTCTCCATAATCACAACAAAACGGACTACTGAAACCGGCATCATTAGGTACCCCCCTGTAACCTTCTTCCGATATATACTCGAGAGCTCTTTTTAATGTCTTGCCGTCTACAACTTGAAGCAATCTGGGAGTTAATTCATAACCCTCCTGCTGATACCCTTCTGGTTGAAACCAACACTCAAAATTCCCATCTTTATATTCGTGAACTAAAAACTCATATGCAAAAAATTTCTGTTTAAAAACAAATTTCTTTCTAAAATCCATATTAATCCCTCTCTTACGATTTCCTACTTTCACCAAGATCTTTGTAAATCGGATATCCCAGCATTACTTCGAATCCACGAAGAACATTTTTTCAATTAAATCTGAAAAAAATTTACATCTTGCTTCCATTATTGCGCTCCTCCTTGTTGTATTATCTGCGGTCATCCCACTTCCCCAAGGATATCCACCCCAATTCTTTCTCCATGATTTCTTCCTCTAAATATATCGGTCATGCGCTCTCACATATTGACCGTTTACCGCTACTCCGCTTGCCAATAGCTTCCATTTCCTCCTTAGATGATTTATCCGAAATAACGCTCCCTATGTTATCATCTTAGCCGGATTCTCCTTTGCCTTAAATTTTGCAGATACGAGAAGGGGAATCAAATATTTTTTAGTGGAATTCTTTACACTGGTAATATAATCATCCACATATATGGCAGGAATAAAATCCGTAGAAAGCAAACTGCTCCATACATAATTACATGTTTCTTTGTGCAACAGCAAAAATCGTACGCAGGCATCTCTTGCACCAAGCTCCAGCTCTTCAAAACTACTTCCCTTCTCCAAAAGCATGGAAAGAAACCATGTCATATCTTCCTTCTCCGAGCATAGATCCGACAGCTGTTCTCGGAATACATAGATTTGCGTTATTTTTACCTGCTCAGCCTCCTCATGCTGCATATATATTTTCCAAAATGCTATGATCTTTTCCCTACCTCCGTAACGGTGGCACGGCATATAAAACGAAACTATTTTTTGTATCAGGCATCTTCGCATATCCAAAAATTTTTCGAACATTATATCCCACACTTCCTCGCTTGGTGAGAGCTTTGTTTTCAAAAAATATCCTGCCACTGCCATAAGATACTCCGCAGCGGCCTCCTTCCATACCTTGTCCAATATCAGTAGCTGCTTTATCATATCATTATGTACGCTGTCACCCACTGCCTCATAATTGAGCCGAAGCTCCAGCGGACTCTGTAATGGTAGCATACTATGCTCTCTTGCCTTGGACCAAAGAAATGTATATATATCCTCTGGTATTTCCCAATTACTTGCCAGCCACTCCATCAGTACAAGCTCTGTGGATGCCATTCGCAGTCCGTTTGTATTATAAAACTGCAGTATAATAGAATCTTCCAATGCAAAAGAGACCCCTGCTTCCACAAGCTGCTTTGCAAGCTCGTAATTATGGGTGAGTAACGCCATTGCCACAGCACCAGCGGCAAGTAACTGAATTCTCTCATCCTGTACCCCGTCTTCATTCTTTTCATACCATTTGCGGGTAATCATATATGTTTTATAGAGATTTGTACCACCATTATGATTCAGCTCCTGAATAACAGCTCTCTCATCAAACTGCTCCATCTTCTTTGGCAGCATTCTACTATCCCTTGCAAGCTCCAAATAATCCGGTTGGTAGCCGGTCATTACCTCTTTGCGCGCTCCTGCTGCAATGTCAATAATGTCCCCACCATTACAGACTTGAATTGCTTTTTCACTTTGATTCTCCACATACAAGGTCACTCCATCCGGTATATCCATGTAGTATATGCAATACTGTTTTCTTTGCTGATAACTATAGCGAATCTCTGCCTCCAAAGGTGCCTCATCTTTCGAATCCAAGGGGATAATAATCGGTACATTCTCCAGATACAAATCCTGCATACACACGCCTTTTTCCTGACAATAAAAGACATAGGGAAAATAATTCTCCCTACTGCGAGAGACAAGTACAATGCTATCTTTTTCTATCGGAAGCAATGCCTCCTCCACATAGCGCTTCCGATACTTCTCAAAATCCGGTATATATTTGCTATCTGCACGGCAGCTTTCAAAATCACAGTCTCTCCAATAGCAGTAATAGATAGAGTTTTTCGTATGAATTTCTAAACACTCCCTAATATCGTCTTTAACAATTTTTGCGATTTTGGACGTTGATATATTTTGATTGTTTACAAATTTAGGAGAATGAAATACATTTCCTCTGGCAATCTTTGTCCTACCTCCGAACTGCATTTCTATGTACCAGTGCTTTAATACAGTTTCCATGTCTATTCCTTCTTCCCAAACGAATCCGCACCTCTGTAAACCGGATATGCCAAAAGCATCTCATAGCCTCTAAACAGATCTCTATCCCGCATTCCCACAGGCTTACAAAGCTCCTCCATAAATGCGTAAATTGTTGTTGCAATGTCCAAATCCTCCTGGGACGGAAACTGATTTTTCTGCATTTCCTCCAGCTTCAGGTTCACTTCCCGATAACGCTTATATCTTTTTGCATTGGAGTTTTCTAAAGTCGCCAGCTCCTTTTCAAAAATTTTATCCAATCTTTTGCCAATCTCAAAACTAAGGTGTTCCATCCCTCTCATACTGGGGTCACACACATGCATGGCTTCAAAAATCATCAACAAGTCACACATGGCGAGAAGGCTTACAGCAAATTCTATATCCAGCAGCTGAAAAACCAGCAGTTTATGTATACACATTTCCATGCTTTCCTCTTCTGTGTCTTCTCCAAAAATATCCTTTATCTCTTCAAGAAGCTCCTGTGTCTGCAAAACCTTTTCCATCTGCTGATTTCGTTCATCCTTTTCCAGTCCCTCTACCAGCCAATTAATGCTCTCCATTTTCTGTAATGCACTCTTTGGGAAGGACAACACCTGCTCCACATACTCCGCCGCGTATTCCTGCACCAGCTCAATATAAAAAATCTCATACAGCGCAACAGCCTGGATAAATTTAAAATAAACCAAACTCTTGTTTACACAGTTACTACAGGTTTTCTGGTCACAAAGCTTGAAAAATTCTCTCAGCCAAAACCATACCTCATCCCTAAGCCTGTCCACAAAAATGTAAGGAAACCACATATTACTGTCTTGAACAAACTTGATCATATCTGCATCATCGATAGGTGCATGCATTTTTTCCAGCATAGCCTTCTTATTCTTTTCAATATCAATACAATCATCTAAAATAGTATAATCAATATAGTATTTATGATCCTTTGCAGTCCCATTTACAATTGCCGTAAGCTGGCTCAGAGTGATATCTCCCCCCTTCTTATCCTCTTTCCTCTTATTTCTTTCTGTATACATTTTTAAAACATTCTTTGCCAAAAACATTTTCAGACCGGTAATACTGGTGCTTGTTTCAAAGCTGCTGACAACAGCCTTTTTCACATAGGAATTATCCCAAAGAAAGCTAAAGGGGCCGTATGTGGTGTCTCTTGTTCCCTCTGCATTATCCAAAATTCTCATCAACGCATTAAAAAAACTGCTTCTTGCATCTTTCATATAGTCTATTTCCTCTCTTTATGTCTATTCCTGCGACCTTCTTTTCATTTTTTACTTGCAGTTGCCTGCCTAAGTGCTATAATAATCTCATGCAGATATGGTTCATCGGTAGAACGCTGGCTTCCCAAGCCGGAGAGGCGGGTTCGACTCCCGTTATCTGCTTTTTTATTGCTCAAATCCCCTACTGCTCTAGAAGTCTGACAATCTCTTCCATCAATCCATAAAATTTCTCATCCACTACTTTGTCCATATGCCAGTGACCAAAATACCACCCTGCAAAGCTGGTTCTCTCGGCCACATCCTGCAAATAATACTGCAACGCCTCTTCTCCGGGCAGCATTACATCCACCAGCTGCTCCGCCACCTTCCGGGGTGCGGTGTGGGTCAGAATATAATCCACCTGAAACTCTGCCTTCTGCAAATTATCCAGGCCTCTGTCATACTCCTCGTAGGAGGGCATCTCTTCCTTCCACCAGCTGATGCCTTCCCTTCGCCATATCTTATCCACGGACATACCACCGCCAAATACCCAAAAAAGCTTCCCCTCAATATAATAAACGTAGCCCCGCATCAAATGAATCACATCCGGTGCAATCCGCTGTACCTTGCCACCATTCCACTCTGTCACCGGATATTCCCTAAGCAGGTCGAAATTCTCATGGTTGCCATCCAGCCACAGCACCGTCACCGGAAGCTCCCGCAACTTTTTAAGCACCCAGGCATCCTTTTCTCCGCCATCCCAGCAGACGCCCACATCCCCCAAAATTATCAAATAATCCTCCTTGCTAACGTCTCTGAGTAGCACTTCTATCTCGAAAAAGTCCAGTACCTTGTCCAAATCAAATGTGCCATGAGTGTCACCTACCAGGTAAATCATTGCCCAGTCCCTCCTTCCTTCTGATTTTCCAGAAATTCCTCTACAAAGTTCTTATAGTCACATAATGCCAGTTCTTCTGCCCGAACAGTAGAACGTATTATGGTATGAAATACCTTTGTACCGATTTGTTTTGCTATTTCCTCTGTTCTAAGCAATACCTCTTGTGGGACCACCTTTCTGAAATTCATCATCAGAAAGCCTTCTATCTTTAGGATAGGATTGCACTCCTTAGTAACATAATCCATGATCTTCATCAAATCCTCCATAACGTTCAGAGCATATTCCTCATCCTGCATAGGTATTATCACACCATCACTTGCCGTCAGCGCACTGACCAGCAGCAGATTTATACGTGATTCTGTATCAATAATGCAGTAATCATATCCGGTCTGTACCTTCTCCAGCTGCTCTTTCAGCATAGCCTCCTTGTTCCCTTGTACAAACTCCTGCCCTGCCCCGAATAAATGCAGACTTCCTATTAGGATATCCAAACCAGGGTTCAGGAAATATATTGCATTCTCAACATCAACCTTTCCCTGAAAAACCTCGTAAATGCTGTCTGCTACGCCCTTCTGGTCAAGACCTGCTCTGGATGTCAGATTTCTGTGACAATCCAAATCCACCAACAAAACCTTATAGCCTTTTTTCTGTAATCCGGTTCCTAATGCCCATGCACTGGTAGTCTTTCCGGTACCACCAAGCTGGTTCATAAAGGTTATTGTCTTCATCCAGCTCCCATCTCCTATGCTTTATCTATATCTTAATTATAATAATTTCCCCTTAAGTTTCACCCCCTATGGCTCGGATTTTGCATCAAACTCCATCCCTTCCCTCTTTGATTTGATTGTCCTGTAAAAAATACTGTAGCATCCTTTTCCAATGCTACAGTACCATGCCTTTTCCTTTGGAAAATCACCTTTCCGAAGGATTATCCTCCTTCTTCTCAAGCTCCTTATAAACCGGATATCCCAGCATACATTCCAGGCCACGAAGTGTTTTTTTGTCTCGCTCCTTTAAGGGCATGCAAAGCTCCTCCATAAAAGCATATATTATGGCTGCCTCATCATATTGCTGATACTCCGACCAGATATACTTCTCCAAAACCGATTCCAGCTTCACATTCACCTGGCGATAACGCTTTGCCCTTTTCTTATTGTAATTCTGTAAAATCTCTAAGTCCTTTTCATAAATATTGGACAGGTTCTTCTGAATCTGCACACTGATATTCTTCAGTCCTCGCATTTTCCCGTTGCACACATTCATGGCCTCTAAAATCATCAACAGATAACACATAGCGTTTAAGCTGATGCCAAACTCAGCAATCAACAGCTGGAATATCCCTACATGCCAAACCTTGTCCTCCAGGAGATTATTCCAGATATTCTGATATCCTGTTGCCAGCTCCTGCACGGAAAGTACCAGCTCTTCCGCAGGCATATCTTCACAGTTGCCCAGCAGTTCTCCCTGCTTTCCAAGTCTTGCAACCTCCTCTTCCGCTTTCCGGATAGATACCATACTTTCCTCTACAAGAAAGGCCGCCTTTTCCTGTACAAACTCGATGTAAAAAATCTCATACAGAGCAACGGCCTGGATAAACTGGAAATACACCTCACTCTTTTTCTCGCATTCACTACAGGTCGTCTGGTTACAAAGCTTGAAAAAAGCTCTCAGCTTATTCCACACCACCTCCCGCAGTCTGTCCATAAACAGATATGGTATCAAGATTTGCGCCTGCTCAAGGCTTTTACGAATTCCTTCTTCCTCCGGAAGCTCCTGACACTCCCTAAGCATGGCCTCTCTATTCTTCTCAATATCAAAGCAATCATCCAGAAATTCAAAATTAAAGCTGTACTTTTTCGCCTTGCTATCACCACTTAACTGTGCCTGCATATCTCTGTAAGTCAGATTGGACTCATTTTTTGCACCAAAAATCCCCAGCACCTCCGTAGCCAGAAAGGTCTTCAGACCAGCAATACTCGTCTTTATACTGGGACTACTTACTACCTCCCGCACATAGGACTTGTCCCAGAGAAAACTAAAGGAGCCTACCTCCGAATCTCTATCTCCCTCGGAATCATCCAGAATCTTCATCAAATACATAAAATTTTCATATCTTTTTTCCATTTTCTACTCCTTCTTTGACAATAGTTCCTTCTAAATATATCGGTCATGTAACCTCACATAATGACCATTTTCTGATACGCCACCCGCCAAAGAATCTCGGACAAATTTTTCTTTTTCTGTGGCAAAAATCTTTTCATACCGCTGTTTTTCCTCCGCCGAGGCCTTATGCTTTTCCAGTAACTTATACCTTTTCTTTCTTTTCAATTCTAATTTTCTCCCCTCCCGGGCAGGTAATGCTCTCTGTTTCTGTCCGAAATATAAAATCCACATCCGATTGATTATCAATCCATACAGCCTCCCGTCCATTACTCCATGCGTAAGGCCTGATTTCTCCCCATCCCGGGAAATAACGAAAATCCAGTTCTCGATCTTTACTGTCCCGAATCAGCATGGAATCCTGAATCATCCCTACATGGCAGGAAATACCCACTTCCCGGCACTCTCCCGATGCCGATTTCCAAAAGGCATTCTTCACATTTACTCCCCGAAATGTCAAATATAGCTCTCGCTCCTTTATTTGCTCTGAAACACTTCTTCGGAGGTCTTCCACTTTTTCTTTTCCGCAATGAATTATCTCCTGACAAACATTTTCGGAAAGCCCCATTTTTTGTGCTAATTCGCTTGTCTTTTCAGCAGCAGAAATATCTATATCAACCACGGAAAGCTCATACAGGCTTCCTGAGTAGGTGTGCATCTTAATACTCCCCTGCACCTCGCTGGATTCTATGGAAAGCACCTTGCTGGTATGAATCCAATCCCCCTCTGCCAGTCTGTGATGACCGGTTACATAACCATGGGCCTGTACATTCCCCCAAAAATCTTCTGTTAAGCTCCATTCTGTTAATTTCATGCTCTGCTCCTTTACAAATACAGTGTTCTCTGCTACTATGTAAAATCATAAGTATTTCTCGTTCTATTATCATATTACACCAAGTGCCCCATTCCAAAACCACCTTCCCGTCGGATTCTTAAAATAAAAAGACCCCAGCCTATTTGCTCAAGCTGAAGTCTCTTCACATTTCTATTTCCTTAAATATTAATTTCCCCCTCAAACACCGTCACTGCCGGTCCTGTCATATATACCAAGTTCGCGTCTCTGTCCCATTCGATAAAAATTTTACCGCCCAGGACTTCCACCTCCACCTTATTTTCGGTATAACCGTTCAGCACGCAGGCTACCGCCGTGGCACAGCATCCGGTTCCGCAGGCTAAGGTTTCGCCGGTTCCACGCTCCCACACGCGCATCTTCACGTGGCTTCTGTCCACAATCTGCACAAACTCTGTATTGGTTCTGCGTGGGAACATTCCGTGATGCTCAAAGTCAGGACCGATTTTCTCCAAATTCATTGCCATCACATCATCCACAAAAATAATGGCATGGGGATTTCCCATGGATACACAGGTCATATGATATTCCTCACCCTGCACGGTAATGGGTAAATTGATGGCACGGTCACCCACGGCAACCACCGGAATCTCGGAAGGTGTGAGAATGGGTGCTCCCATATTTACCTTTACCATGGATACCTTACCCTCCTCGCCCACGGTTAAATCCAGATACTTCACATGCCCACCACTGATGATGGGTAAATCCTTAGTCTTTGTGGTCATACCGTAATCGTACACAAACTTTGCCACGCAGCGGATACCATTACCACACATCTCTGAGCGGGTACCGTCCGCGTTGAACATCTCCATCTCAAAATCCGCCTTGTCGCTGGGATTGATGAAAATCACGCCATCCCCACCGATACCGAAGTGTCTGTCGCTCAAAAAGCGTACCACCTCCGGCTTTTTATCCTGGTCGATTTTCTCGGTAAATCCGTTCACATATACATAATCGTTACCGCAGCCCTGCATTTTCGTAAATTTCATAATCTTCCTCCAACTCTATTGTAAACCTAATGTCAGCACCATCTTCGCCACTTCCACCAGACCAGTGCCGCTGTTCATACTGCATTTTTGCAGATAGGCATGTGCCTCTGCCTCCGACATGCCCCTGTTCTCCTGAAGAAATGCTTTGGCCTTACCAAGCACCTCATCATCCGCAGCCGCCCGCACCTTAGGACGCTGTCTACGCTTTCTTCTTCGCCACTCCACCTGCTCCACCATGGCACGCAAGGCGTCCAAAAGAGCGTGGATTTTTAACGGCATGGACAGACAGGTAATTCCATTTTCATCATACTCTCCAACTCTGCCCGCCGGTGCAAGAAGAAGCATCAGCGCATCCTCCGGCAGATACTCCCAAAGCTCCTGATACAACATATCCGGCAGCTTGTAGCCACACACCACGATGGGATCCGGTACTTCCTCAATTTGCTGAAGCAGCTGGCTCCCACTCATACTGACTCCGGCCACGGAAAAACCATTTTTCATCAGTATATGGCGAATGCTGCGCCCCTCTTCCTGCCCCCGGAAAACTACATAAATATTAGTCACTTGACCGTCCTCCTAATATTTGTATAAGTACTCGTCCACTTCCCAGGCAGTGACCACCTTCCGGTACCTGCTCCATTCTTCCTTTTTTCTGGTTATATATTTTTCAAATAAATATTCTCCCACAATACCTTCTGTGAAGAATTCCTTCTCCTGCTCCATCCAATTTACAGCTTCCAACAAGGACTCCGGCATGGTTCCCTGCGCATCTCTTTCGGGCATTATCTCCTGCGTGATTCCCCACAGACCGGCTTGTAGGCAAACTCCAAGGGTAAGATAAGGATTTGCCGCTGGGTCAGGACTTCGAAGCTCAATACTGATTTCTCCATCTAAATCCCTGTATACACAAACAGCTCTGTCCTTCACTCTCATTCCCCAGCCGATATTCCTGGGTACGATGCCACCGGGAACCAGTCGTTTATAAGAATTCACTAAAGGATTGGTGATGGCAGACATACCTTTTACATACTTTAAAAGTCCGCCGATAAAATAATATGCTTCTCTGGAAAGTCCCTTCTCATCATTCTTATCTGTGAAAATATTCTTCCCATCCTTTTTTAAAACCATACGGATATGCATGCCGGAGCCGTTCTCATCCTCTTTGGGCTTAGGCATAAAGGTGGCATGGAGACCATGACGCTTTGCGATGGTCTTCACTGCCAGACGGAAGGTCAGAATATTGTCCGCTGTAGCCAGTGCCTCATCGCTTTTGAATTTAATTTCATGCTGGGCTCTTGCCGCCTCATGGTGGGAGGATTCAATTTCGAATCCCATATCCTCTAAGGTCAGCACCATATCACGTCTTGCATTTTCTCCAAAATCCAGAGGGCTACAGTCAAAATATCCCGCCTGCTCATGGGTAATGGTTGTGGGCAGGGTATTATCATCGGTATGGAATAAGAAAAATTCTGATTCCTGGCCCACCTCAAAGGTATATCCAAGCTCTCCGGCTTTTGCAATGGCTTTTTTCAGTGCTACTCTGGAATCTCCTGCAAAGGGGGTACCATCCAATCTGCACACATCACAAATCATACGGGCAACCTTTCCCTGCTGTGGTCTCCAAGGGAAAATCGCCAGAGTGGACGGGTCCGGAACCAATAGCAGCTCCCCTTCTTCACAATCTTCAAATCCTACAATTGCTGTGGAATCAAAGGTGCATCTATTGTTCAATGCTTTTTCCAGCTGACTGGAGGTAATGGCAATGTTTTTCAGATTGCCTAAGATATCGGTAAATTGCAGACGGATAAACTCCACATCCTCTTCCTCTACCAGTCGCATCACATCTTCTTTGGAATAATTCTCTCTCATATTCGCAGCCTCCTTACTATCAGGCAAATTCACTCTAATAGTTTAACGCAGGAAAGAATAAAGCACAAGATTTTTTATTCTAATCTGTACTCTTCCTGCATAAAATGAGAATAAGAAATAGAAAAGGTGGGAAAGTATGAGTTCAAAAACAAAAATTGTGGTATTACATATGAAGGAGCTGGTCTTTACATTAATCGCGGCAGCTCTTGGTATCTTACTGATTTGTTTTCTGTTATTTTTAGTTTCTTCGGATGCTGACACCGATGCAGGCACCCCCGAAACAGACCCCCCCTCTACAGAAAGTGTATCCTCCACTAACTCTTATGTGCCGGGGCTGTATACAACCGAACTGGTATTAAATGACCGATCCGTGAATATCGAAGTAACCCTATCCGAAAACGAAATCACCGCCATCGAATTAACCGGGCTGGACGAAGATATCGCTTCCATGTATCCCCTTCTTGAGCCTACCTTTGCTTCTATCAAAGACCAGGTATTATTAACCCAGTCTCCGGAAGATATATCTTATGAGCCGACCAGTAAATACACCTCCTTGGTTATTCTGGAATCCATAAAGAACTCCATTGAAAAAGCACAGCCTTAGCGCTGTGCTTTTCGATATAATGCCTTTAATTCTTCCACACTGAATACATAATGCTTACTACAGAAATGACAGTTCACCTCGATTTCCTTATCATCGTCAATCATGTCCTCCAGCTCTTTCTTTCCTACCGCAATCAGGGCCTTTTCCACTCTGCCCTTGCTACAGTCACATACAAACTGTGTGTCCATGGTATCCGTAATTTCTACATCGAAGCCCTCTAATACGATTTCCAGCATCTGCTCCGGGGTATTTCCCGCATCCAGCATACTGGTAACGGAGGCAATCTTTGCCAGATTCTCCTCCAGCTTGGCAATCACGCTCTCCTCTGCAAAGGGCATCAGCTGAATAATAAAGCCGCCTGCCTGCTTCACCGTATTGTCCTTCTCCATTAGGACACCTAAGCCTACGGAAGAGGGTACCTGCTCGGAGGTCACAAAGTAATAAGTCAAATCGTCACCGATTTCTCCGGTCTGGAGCACGGTCTGTCCCACATAAGGCTCCTTCATACCAAGGTCCTTGATAACATTCATAAATCCGATACCGATGACACCGCCTACGTCCAGTTTTCCCTTGGCATTGGGGGGCATCATAGCGTCAGGTACATTGGCATAGCCCTTTACATTTCCCTTGGAATCTGCGGTAACGGTAAGTCCCTGTACCGGACCACTTCCATGAATCTGAAGGGTAAGAACATCCTTCTCCCCCTTCATCATGCTTCCCATCATGCTGCCGGCGGTCAGAAGTCTTCCCAATGCAGCAGTTACGACCGGGCTGGTATTATGGGCACCTCTGGCAGTTTCCACCAAGTTTTTTGTTGTACAGGCAAACGCCCTGATTTGGGCATTTGCTGCAGTTGCTCTTACAATATAATCTTTCATTTTCTTACTCTTTCTAAATACTTAATTCACCAAAACTATCGTGCCTTCTGCACCTCTTTTGCAATAATATAAATCCGCTCAGACTCTTCGGTCACATCCTCATGAGTGTCAGCGTCCAGAATTTCCAATATCTCCATTCCTGCATTTTCCACCAGGCGCTGCATGGTCTCCACTGTGTAGCCTCTCTGATAGTGGGTCTCCTGGAAACGTCGAAACAGCCCTTCCTCCTCTTCCACGAAGATGGTCAGGTCATATTCGTTAATTTCCTCTTCCTCATGGTAGTAGTTTTCCCAGATAAAGCTGCATTCCTCCCGATTTTCCGCAATGGTGGTATCTCCGATAACCTCCCCATACTTATATACGGTATTAAAGTCAAAGAGAAAGATTCCACCGGGATAAAGGTAGTTATTCACCAGTTCAAAAACCCTCTGTAGCTCCTCTTCTTCCAGAATATAATTCACGCTGTCACACACACTGACCACGGTTCCTACCGTACTGTACAGCTCCAGCTCACGCATATCCTGCAAAAGGTAAAGTATTTCTGCACCGGCCTCGTCCCGCTTTTCCATGGCGATGCGGAGCATGTCCTCGGAATAGTCCACCCCCACCATATCATAGCCCCTGTCATGCAAAGACTGGGTTAAGGTACCTGTACCACAACCCAAATCCAGCACAAGATTTTTCTCTGATTCCAAAAGGTCTTCACTATCTCTCTTAGGCTCACTGATACCATACTGCCGGATTTTCTTTTCAATAAAATCTGCCCACTCTTCGTAGGGCGTATTGTCCATGAATTCATCATATACGGATGCAAAATCAGTATACGCTTCCATTTATTTCCTCCGCGCTTCCATATAACTCTTTACGAATTCCACCAATGTCTGCATTTCCTCGTCCGTACCAATACTGATACGTAGACTGTTAGAAAGTCGCTCCTTATTAAAGTAACGCACAAAAATGTTTTCCTTCTGCAATGCCTCAAACAGCTCCTTTGCCGGAACGGATTCGTGGCTTGCAAAGATGAAGTTGGTCTTGGAATCCGGGAAAGTGAATCCCAGAGCCGCAAGCTCCTTCTTTGTCCACTCTCTGGTCTTTACAATTTTTCCTACAATTTCCTCAAAATATGCCTTATCCTTCAGCATTTCCAGACCAAGCACCTGAGAGGGCTTATTCATGGTATAGGAATTGATGGAGAACTTCACGTCATTTAAATACTTTATCAGTTTCTCGTTACCAAAGGCATAGCCGATACGCATACCTGCCATAGCTCTGGATTTGGAGAAGGTCTGCACAATTAAAAGATTCTCATATTTATCCAGCAGTGGAAGGGCGGATACACCACCGAAATCCACATAGGCCTCATCCACAATAACGATGACGTCTGGATTCGCCTTAATGATTTCCTCTATGGTTTCCAGACTTTCCAGAAGACCGGTAGGCGCATTTGGATTTGCGATAACCACTCCACCGTTTTCCTGCTTATAATCCTTCGGATTGATGTGCCAGTCCTCCTGTAATTTGCACAGCTTATACGGAATCTTAAACACATCCGCCCACACATCGTAGAAGGAATAAGTAATATCCGGGAAAAGAATGGGCTTGTCACTGTTAAAGAAGGTGAGGAATGCCATGGCAAGGACATCATCGCTTCCCACACCAACAAATACCTGCTCTTTCTTTAAGCCGTAGTAATCTGCCAACCCTTCTGTCAGACCGGTAATATTCGGGTCCGGATATAAACGAAATTCACTCATATCCATTTCACGAAGTGCCTTTTCCACTGCCGGTGCAGGTGGATAAGGACACTCATTGGTATTTAATTTAATCATTTTCTCTTTATTTGGCTGCTCGCCCGGAACATAAGGAATCACCTTACGTACATTATCTTCCCACTTCATTGTATTTCCATACCTTTCCAGTTCATTAAGTACTTATTATATCATTTTGCATATATTTTGCAAATATATCCTTCTACCTAAGCCTCCCTGCGGCCCAGCAGCTCCTGACGATAGCTCTCCGCCTGCTCTGTAAGACCCATCTGTTCATAAATGTGTATCAATCCTTCCAGCGCCTGCTCATCTCCGGCTGCCTTAACCAACACCGGAACGGTCTCAAATGCAGCATTGTAATACCAGATGCTTGCTTCCTCCAAATCCTGTGCCCGCTCATAAAAATGCCCCAACTCCAGACAAACCTCACTACAGCTTTCTGTAAGAACCGCTTTTAACGCATATTTCATCAGCATGGCGGCATCCTCCTTCTCCATGGCGATACGGGTCAGAACACTGTAGCATTCCTTGCTTTCCTCCACGGAAATCCCCTCCTCGCAGCACAGCTGTGCAAAGTAATTCTCCGCTGCCAGTAAATCCTCTCTTTCCCCCACCATCAAAAGCTCCCGGGCATACATCTCCCGCAGTCTCCGGGAAAGACCCATTCCGGCATCTATCTGCTTACGGAAGGCGCACAAATCCCGGCTTCCGTGGGCACTTGTGGGCATATGGGTAATCACAATATCACTGTCATACACCACCGGATCCGTCTGAATGGTCTCATGAATGGGCTCTATCCAGCGAAATTCCCGCAATCTCTTAAACAGCTTAGGACGATACTCCTCATCAAAATTGTAGACCGTGCCCAAATGCATCTGGTTCCCATACTTCATCTGCACAATCTCAATCTCCGGTATGAGACTCTCCTTCAGCACTCTAAACCGCTCTCTGTTTTCCTGATTCAGCACCTCGTCCGCATCCGCAGAATAAATGTAATCCATGGACGCTTTGGAAAAGGCAAAATTTCTGGCAGCGCTGAAGTCATCCACCCAGGCAAAATCATATATCTTATCCGTATATTCTGCGGCAATGGCCTTGGTTCCATCCACAGAACCGGTATCCACGATAATAATCTCATCCATCAAATCTGCCACAGAATCCAAGCATCTTCTAAGAATTGCCTCTTCATTTTTCACAATCATGCACAAGCTGATAGAAACCATGCCATACCTCTCTATATCTGCTTTAACTATCCAAGGCCCATACCTTGCAGGCCCTGAACAGTTAAATCATACCACACTCAAAACTTTGGCACAACACCGGCACCGGTTTAAAAAACAAATATGTAGGCACAGGCCATATAAGGAAATAGGGGAACCGGAACTCTTAAATTGCCATCTCTGCCCACATTTTTCTTCCTCCCCTGTACGATTCCGAGCAGGATATAGGTGATGGCCATGTGCACCATCCATATCAAAATGCCCTTTTCCACAAGTGATAATGCACAGATGAGAAATCCCATCACATCCCCCTCCCCATACATCCGACGAAACAAAAACCCCTGCACTATGCCAAAGACAATCAGCTCTGCCCCCACACCGGGTGGTATTTCCCTGCAAAAAGCCAAGGCAGCCAGAAGAATGCCTGCATACAACTGCACGTTGTCATAGACCTGTTGCATATACCGGTCCGTGATACTACAAAGAGTGAGGTATGCCAGCATCAGGATTCCGGTTACCATTCTCACGTAGTTCCCCTGCTCCAGACAAAAAATGCCACCTCCCATAAACACACAGAGCGCAAACAGTCCCATGTACCCACACTCGCTCACTTCTATGCGTAGCTCCTCGTCTCTCTTCTGCAAATAAAACAGCAGCGCCATCACCACACCAAAGGTAAGCGCTCCGGTCAAACCTCCCCAAAAAACATCTTGCCACATACTTTCTCTAACGCAATCTGGTCCGTAACTCATCAAGCACACTTCCTCGCACTGTAAAATGTAAAATTTCCGGGCTTTGCTCCAGCATAGTTCCCGTTTTATATCCGGTCACTATCACCGTGTAATCTCCTTCCGGAAAATCAAGGGGTATCATAAACTCCAGCTGCTCCTGCTTTGTGTATGGCGGCTCCTCATAAACATACATGGTATCCAGCCCCAGACACTCCGGGAACTGCACCTGCACCTTTTCCACATATCCCCATGTGTTCACTGTCAAGATGCCGCTTTCTCCACATTTGAAGATGGGGGCATGAGGGGCCAGCATCCGCTGTAAATCCGCGGTCAGTGCTACTTCCAAGCTCTCCACCTTTTCCAGCCGCACATTTCCAACCTTATCCACTGCGCTCCCCGTCACTGTGAAATCACCACAAAACTCTATTCCGGTCAAATCTCCTTCCACAAACTTCGGCACCAAAATGGTTATTACACCATCCTTAGCACCATCGTCCTCATCCCGGTAGATTTTGGTCATAGCGCAGTCCCGGTTATTTAGGGTGATGGTAAAGTCCTGCAGGCCGCTAAGGTCATCCGTAGCAGTGATGGTGAAGGTCTTCTCCGCCTCCGTCATATTCAGCACATCCACGTCGACAATCGCATCCAATCCACTAATCACCGGCGCCACACCATCACAGATAAGGCTGATGTAGTTGCCCCTGTCCGCAGCATCATCTGAAGCATACAGCTTGTGCTGATAGGTGGTATACGCGCCCGGGTACACCACAAAGGTCTGGCCGCTGTAGGTACCTGGTATCGTGTACCTGTGGAATACATCCACCGCATCTGCGCCGTATCTCTTGGCCTCCACCCCATAGAGCTGCATTCTGTCCTGGGCGGACGCACCTGTCTGGAGCTCATCGTTACCGTATACGATGGTATCTGTATCCGGTGCATACGGAATAATGGACTCTGCCCATTCATAAATGCCAAAGGCCGTATTACATACATTCCATCTTACGGTATCCACCTGGGCCGCCGCCCGGGATCCGTCGTCGGTCAGATAAGCATATTCGGAAAGCTCGATGACGGCATTTCCATCACTTCTGACATAGAAGGTCCGGTCATCTGCGCCGGTAGCTACGCCATCGCCCAAGGTAATCTGTATCTGTTCCGTATTCGGCTCCGGCTCATACACCACATCCGTCTCCAGCGCCGGTTCTCTTAAGGTGATATGAATGGTCTGGCTTAAATTGCCGGCCTTATCCGCTGCGGCGATGTGGAGGTACTTTGTGGTGCCTGCCGCCGGAACGGTCACGGTAATGCTCTCCGTGGTCACATAGGATGCTGCCGAGGTTACACCGGTGGATGAAGAGGTATCATAAATGTAATAATACCTTGCCACACCGCTGGTCAGCGTATTTAGGGTTGTATTGGATGTCAGGGATTCATCTCCGGTCGAGGAATCAAAGCTTTTTACGTAGTGGTAATAAGCTGTTCCATGGTCGGCCGGTTTATCAAAGGTGATCCGGTACTGGGTCTTACTGATACCGGTTTTCACCACGGTATCTATATCCACAGCATCCGGCGCAGCCATATCTGTTGCAGCAACATCACTAAGGGTTGTAGAAGTAACAAATCCGGTACTCTCGGAGGTGATGGACAGCAAGCCGTTACCGGTTACAACGCCGCTTTCGGAATCATAGGTGGTACAGTATGTATCATTCACATAGTTGCTGCCTCCATAGGCAACGGCCTCCTTTGGGGTATCAGTCATTTCCCCGTTTCCATTCCACTGGTACTGGATATTAGAAAGAAAGGAGGTAACATTCCCGGCAGAAGAATTAAGACCCATATCAACAACAATCTGCACGTTATTTACATCATCCGTAATCGGCACCATCACCGCAGCATCCACTATATCATAGGCTTTAACGGCACCTTGGGAACCGTTGTGATATGTACTCAAGGCTGCATATTTTTTACGGGTGCCTGATATAAAGATATCAGCCGCATTTTCTGTATATTCCCAGTCATATACAGTAATGGAATGGGTTCCGGGACATCCGGAAACCGTACATGTCATGTTAGTGCTCGTACCGGTTTCTGTATGAGCTATCCCATTAGAAATAATATCCCTGGTTGCAATTATCGTGCCGGTATCTGCATTTAATACAGACACCGTATAGGAAGTATTGGATAAGTGGGCACCTGTCTGATAAACATTCTCTCCTTCATAAATATAATTGCTGACATCAAAGAACAGATTTCCTGTATCCGGCGTTTCAATTACGGAACTTTTCAAAACCAGATTTCCGGCGGTGGTTTTATAATAATAAGCCCCATAGTAGGATACCTGCTCCATAGCAGAATAGCCGGAATATACCTTCTGGCTGTGACCGGTTCCTTTCTGATATGTGAAATTGGCATATTCTTCGGTTTCCATTACGTATGGGGCATATGCTTCATGTCCGCATCCAAGAGCCCATTCTGTCACCACATCGGAATCCTGAAGAGAACAGGCGTAACCATTCATTCCGCCACAGGTGTGTCCTTGGCCGCTGCATGACTGGTTACATCCACCATTTTGTATACCACCATTTGCCACAGTTGGTGTGCCCTGTGTTGCCCCACAGACAGAACATACACCATTATATAAAGTGGAACCGCCACATGGCTGCCAGTTCCCGGCGCAATCAGCCCATCCGTAAAAACATTTTTTACCGTAAACCGTTGTGCCGCAATTGTTTACATTACAAGTCCAGACTGCGTCTTCAATGGTATGTGTACAGTAATGGGTTACTGTACAAGATTTATTCACAAAAGTAGTATAACAGCTGCCGGCAACACTCATTACCTCCGTATGCTCCCTATGCCCATAAATAGGAACCGTGTAGCATCCGCCGCCCTGAAGTTTATTTCCGGAGTGGACATGGGGAGCTTCCGTTTTATCTTCTGAGCTGCCGCCCTGGGCACCTCCACCGCCTCCGGCCATGCCGTCCTGGCCGTCCCGGCCTGTGGTAAGTCCGGTTCCATCTCCTCCGGGATTACCATTGCTTATGTCGGTAGCACCTGCGCCACCGCCGGCGATAAGAAGCTCACCTTTTAAGTTAGAGCTTACAATACTGTAACCTCCGCCATTTCCGTAATCCGTGGCTTTTCCACCGCCGTTATAGCCGTTCTGGCCACCGATATTGTAGGTGAGGATTTCCCCCTGCTCTAGATAAATACGAGCTGTGGTTCGTCCGCCCAGACCGCCGGTATAAGTGGTACCGGTAGTGGTATCCGTGTAATTTCCACCCTGGGCACCGTCCAGAACCAGGGTATAGTAACCACTGGCCGGTACCGTATAGGTTTTGGAGGTATCCCCGGTAAAGGTGAAGGTCTCACTTACACTTTCTCCTACGCCGGTATCCGTGGCAGAGCCTACCTGCTTTGGCGCAGCATCCAGCTCCGAATACTGGTACACCTGGTATATCTTGTTCTCTCCATCTCCCTGTATCCAGCTAAGATCTACCGCACCCTTTCCGCCGTTGGAATCGTAATCATCCACGCTGGTAAGAACCAGGTCTGCCCAAAGGGCATATAAGGTCACATCCCCCGGCGGCATGTACTCATCTCCAGCCACGCCCACCGGCTTTGTACAGGCTTCATCGAAGTACCAACCTGCAAAGGAGTAGCCGCTGCGGGTACTGGTGGGCAGGATGATGCTGTTCTGCCTGTAGTTTAAGGTGATGGTATCCGTGGTACTGGCTCCAAGGAAGGTGTACCTGTTGCCGACGAGCAGACCATGGGTAGGTGTGGAGATGGTGAAGCTCTTATAAGACTTCGTGGACTGGATGCTGGCTGTACCACTACCACCGTTATGTTCAAAGGTTACGGTAGGACCGGCCGGAGGAGTTATCTTACTCTCCTCAAATTCCCAGGTGGAACCGTAGTCCTGGGTGATGGGGCCAGTATAGCCGTAATAGGTACCACCGTTTTCGTCGATGACGAGGGTGGAGGACTTGCGTTCCCATTGGGCGAAAAGGATGTATCGTTTTCCATCTTCATCGGGGCAAAGATTTATTGCTTCTTCATCCGCGTAAGATGTTCCACTTCCATCAATCTCTGTATTCCATCCAGTAAAAACATATCCTTCTGCGTAATATGTATTCTTTCTTAAATGGGTATCCGTAAATCCCCTCTCAGTTGCTGGCTTTCCTTCATACTCTGTCGCATTATCTACCATATGTTTTGTGGGCGTCATCCACCCTTCCGTATTAGGAGAATCAGCCGGATAATTTGCCACGTACTGTATCCGGTAATAATTCTTGGAAACATAGCTGAAGCATCTGTGGGAATATTCTACACCCTGCTCCATGTTATTACAGAATGGACATACATACACATAAAGGGAATCTGCCGGAATAAAGGTAATTCCACTTACCGTGCTCTCCCGGGAATAGACGAAATGCTCTATCTCCTCATTACAGTTAGCACAGGTCGCAAACCAGCCGGAGCTATAGGAGGTTCCGCATATCTGGTTTCCAATTTCAAATCCTCCATATTTATTTTGATGATAATCATGATCATGAATACACTGTGCCGGCGGATGCCTTAACGTCCACTTACTGATAGGAATCAATCCGGTGGCATCCTTGGAATAATAATGTTCTCCCTGACCAGCCTCCGCCTTGGTAGATGTAGCTCCCGTAGTTACCGTATATCCATAGTTATGACGTTCTGCAATCTGCAGCTTATAATCCGTTGTCCAGCCGGTTCCGTCATCCGAAACAGTTACGCCTGGAAACTGGCTCATCATCTCCGTATAAGTATCAGCTTCTGCTACAGCTGTACTGTTTGTCCATAAAAAAACTGACATTAGAACTCCTAATGCCAGCCGAAATAATTTATTTTTTCTTCTCTTATTCAAGGTAACATCCTCCAATGTCACAGTAGTTGTCTCCATTACTATCCAAACACCTTAAATATTCCTCAACAAACTTGGAATCACCACAAACTGAACAAGTATACTTTGTCTCCTGTCCACCACATCCTGGAACAGTCACCACATAATTATGGTCATC
>JAFTXD010000143.1 GCA_017461775.1 Lachnospiraceae bacterium | reverse complement strand
CACTGCACCCGGAGAAGTTTGGGAGATGGAAGACATTTTAGCTCTTAAAAAAGAAATCGAAGATGCAGGCTTAGAGCTTGCAGGTATCGAAAGTGTAAATATTCATGACGCCATCAAGGTTGGTACTCCCGACAGAGATATGTACATCGACAATTATATTACTACCTTAGAGAGACTGGGACAGGCAGGCATCCATATGGTATGCTACAACTTCATGCCTGTATTTGACTGGACCAGAACTGAGCTGGCTCGTATGCGTCCGGACGGCTCTACCGTATTAGCTTATACTCAGGAAGCAGTTGACGCTATCGACCCGGAGAAGATGTTTGAATCCATCGCCGGCGATATGAACGGCACCGTGATGCCGGGCTGGGAGCCGGAGCGTATGGCTCGCGTAAAGGAATTATTCGAGATGTACAAGGATGTGACCGACGATAAGCTCTTTGACAACTTAAAGTACTTCCTTGAGAGAATCATGCCCACCTGTGATAAGTACGATATCAACATGGCAATTCATCCCGACGACCCGGCTTGGAGCGTATTCGGCCTTCCTCGTATCATCATCAACAAGGAAAACATTCACAGAATGATGAAGATGGTGGACAATGTGCACAATGGTGTAACCTTCTGTTCCGGTTCTTACGGTACCAACTTAGAGAACGATTTGCCGGATATGATTCGTTCCTTAAAGGGCAGAATCCACTTTGCACATGTCCGTAACTTAAAGTTCAACTCTCCTACCGACTTCGAAGAGGCTGCACATTTATCCAGCGACGGAACCTTCGATATGTATGAGATTATGTTAGCTCTTTACGAAATCGGCTTTACCGGCCCTATCCGTCCTGACCACGGACGCATGATTTGGGACGAGGTAGCTATGCCGGGCTACGGTTTATATGACAGAGCCCTGGGCGCTTGCTACTTAAACGGTCTTTGGGAAGCTATTGAAAAGACTCATTAATGGAGGATGTTTTAAATGGAATTAACATTAAAAGGACTTTTAGAAAACCGCGCACAGTTTGAAAAAGCCGGATATAAGCTTCCTACCTTTGATATCCAGAAGGTAACCGAGGAAACCAAGAAGAATCCTACCTGGATTCACTTCGGCGCAGGAAACATCTTCCGTGCTTTTCAGGCAAATGTATGCCAGAACTTATTAAACGATGGTACCCTTTCCACCGGTATCATCGCTGCAGAAGGCTTCGACTACGAAATCATCGAAAAGATGTACCGACCTCATGACAATCTGGGCATCTTAGCTACCTTAAAAGCTGATAACACCGTGGAGAAGACTATCGTTGCCAGCGTGGTAGAATCCGTGATTTTAGATAGCGACAACGATGCAGAATACCATCGTTTAAAAGAAATTTTCAGAGCACCATCCCTCCAGATGGCAAGCTTTACCATCACCGAAAAAGGCTACGCTATCTTAGACGGCAAGGGCGAAACTCCCACTCCCATCGCTGCTGACTACGCAGCAGGTCCTGCAAAGCCGGTGAGCTACTTAGGAAAGGTAGTGTCCTTACTTTACACCAGATTCGAGGCCGGCAAGCTCCCTATCGCCATGGTAAGTATGGACAACTGCTCTCATAACGGAGATAAGCTTGCGGCAGCAGTATTTGCTTATGCAGATAAGTGGGTGGAAAACGGCCTGGTTTCTGCTGACTTCGCCGCATATGTGAAGAATCCTGAGCTGGTTTCCTTCCCATGGAGTATGATTGATAAGATTACCCCAAGACCGGACAAGGTTGTAGAGGAGATGCTGGGTAAGGATGGTATCGATGGCTTAGACGCTGTCATCACCAGCAAGAACACCTACGTGGCACCTTTCGTAAATGCAGAGGAGTGCGAATACCTTGTTATCGAGGACCACTTCCCCAATGGACACCCTGCACTGGAAAAGGGCGGCATCATTTTCACCGATAGAGAGACCGTGGATAAGGTAGAGAAGATGAAGGTTTGTACCTGCTTAAATCCTCTTCACACCACCTTAGCAGTATACGGATGCATCCTAGGCTATCAGCTGATTAGTGAGGAAATGAAGAATCCTTCTCTTAAGAGACTGGTGGAAATCATCGGCTACGAGGAAGGTCTTCCCGTAGTAGTAAATCCGGGCATCATCGACCCGAAGCAGTTTATTGACGAAGTAACCACCAAGCGTATCCCGAACCCATTCATGCCGGATACCCCACAGCGTATTGCCACCGACACAAGCCAGAAGCTGGCTATCCGCTTTGGCGAAACTATCAAGGCATATATGGCTAGTCCTGCGCTGGATGAGAAGAACCTGAAGATGATTCCTCTGGTATTTGCCGGCTGGTTACGTTATCTCATGGCTATCGATGATCAGGGAAATGCCTTTGAACTGAGCAACGACCCGCTCCTTAGCGTGGCGACTCCTTACGTGGAAGGATATGAATTGTCTGATGCGCCTAAGGATTTAAGTAAACTGGATGAGTTACTTTCCAGAAAGGATATCTTTGGTGTGGATTTAATCGCGGTTGGTATGGCTGATTTAGTAAAACAGTATTTTACCGAGTTAACTGCCGGTGTTGGGGCTGTGGAAGCTACGCTTAAGAAATATGTGAAATAAATTGATACCATAAAAGGAGCTTGTTCCATTCATCTCTTGATGATTAGAACAGCTCCTTTTCTTATACATATCTGTAAGCCCCATATCCGCTGCCACCCGCCGACATACTATGATGTCTGCAACAGCCTCTGACTATGATTTTCTACTACCAATTTCAAAACCTCTATGTCCTGCTTCATCCCCTCATGCTCTGCTGCACTCTTTAAATATCTTTCTGAGGTAGCGAGATAACAAGACTCTATCGTTCGCAGCCTCGGAACAATATCGTATTCTACCGCCCGCTCCAAACGGGTTAAACGGTCGCTCATTGGCTCCACCACCTTCTCCAGATGAGTTAGGCGGTTGTTAATCGGCTCCAGCTTCTCTTCCAGCTTTTCATCCAAAATCTTATCTAACTTCTCTTCCAACTTCTCATCAAGTAAATCACTTAATGCACTCAAAAAATCTTTTTCTGACATCTATATACCTCCTTGTAACAACAAATCCCGTCACACCTTCACCTTACCCATAGTTTAACACACATATAACTTCTAAGTAAAGTATTTTCTATTTATTGTTGTATTTTGCGTAGAAAACATGCCGGAAACGGCCGGAAATGGGGATCCCCATCTTTTACAGATATTAATATCAGTTTATATCACAAGACGCAGTTTGTCAACGCTTAAATAGTTCTTGCATTGTCATGTGATGGTTCTCCTATTTACACCGTTGTATCTTTGGATAGGCTTAATAAGAAACGGTTATTTTAAGCAAAAGAGTATAACGTAAAACATGAAATGCTACGATGCCACCTCACGGCAACATCGTAGCATTTCGTTATAGCTGTTCTTACAGCCCCATTTTACTTAATATACAACTTCCTCAATCAGATTTCCATCTCCATCATATACCTTATAGCCGAACGCTTCTCCTGTAACCACATCAAATTCATATACTACATCTTCGATAATTGCATCTGTACTATCATACATGGTTTCTCTTGCCACACGATTATAACGCTCACCTGATGCAAACAATCGAACCCAATATCTTCCATCGGTATAATACCAAATATCCTTAGTCGTTCTTCCTCCTTCATAATACAATACATCTCTAGTTCCATCCACTCTATTATACCAGCAATACATTAAGTTGCCGGACGCATCATAGGTACACTCACTAGTCATCCATACATCTCCATTTTCATCATAAAAGATAGATGTTGTATTTCTTCCATCCACATACTCGCTCTTACCGGTACATCGTCCATCTGCATTATAGAATGTTTTCGCCGTAGTCTCTCCCTCTGCATCAAACTCTTCAACATCATAAGAACCATCGAAGCCCTGTGTTTGTGTTTTCAAACCACTGCCATCTGCATTATAAGTATATTCTATCGTGCTTCCTACTGTACCATCAGCATTATACCAAATATTCAGCAGAATTCTTCCTTTCTCATCATATTCATATGTTATATATACAGATAACTCACCCTTTGCTGTATAGCACTCCTCACCAATAAGCTTTCCATCCTGATACTCCATCACATTCCAGCTACCATCATTATGATAATCTGTATACACACCATTTAAACGTTCTTCTTCCGGACTCGGAACTGGTTTAGATACCTCCTGCTTCTTCGCCTCTTCCTTTTCAGCAATCACAGTCTTAGATGCTTCTACACGATTCTCCTTGATACCATACTCCGCATAGTGCTTTGCGATTGCTTCATAATCATCCCCAAAGGCTTCCTTAATATCGCCATATGCATTCACATAAGCCTTAATATCAAAATCCGTACCATTCTCACGATTTTCTTCAATACCATACTCAAAGAAGTGATTTACATATGCATCCCAGTCATCCCCAAAAGCTGCTTCCAAATCCGCATACTCTTTGCGATACTTAGCTACATCAATGATGGGATTCATCACTCGGCCTTCCTCCAGACCATATTCTAAGAAATGTTCATACAATGCATCCTCGTCGTTTCCGAATGCATCCTGTAAATCCTGATACTGCCCCGCATAGTACTCCGCACTAAAGATATCATTTAATCCAGCTGCATCCACGGTTAATGTACTGCCAAACATCATAGTAGCAACGAGTGCTGCAATTACTTTTTTCTTCATTCTGTAATCCCCCTTGTTTTTTAATAGTCATCCCATGACCTTCTAGTACCTTAATTCCATCTGAAAAGGCACTAACATACACTTCTATCTCATCTGCATATCTTTTCTTTTTCTGCTATATAGGGTAACACCTGCTCCTCCGGCTATTACTATAAGGCAAATCCAGAATCCCATATTATTCTCAGAACCAGTTTTAGGAGATATCGCAGGACTTTCCTCAACAGCCGGTGTCGGTGCTATTGTGGGAGCCACTGACGGTGGTGCAACAGTCTTCTCCACAATGGTGACCTCCGTGTTCGCAACCTTGCCATCACTATAATATACATCAATCGTGTGTGTTCCCTTAGAAAGGGTTTCTAAATATGCTGCAGTAAAAGTAATGACTGTACTTCCCTTTGAAACAGTGTAATGTACAGGATCTACTACCTCACCGTCCACCTTCACCATTTCAAACAGCTCAAATTCTCCATCTATCTTAATCGTTACATCCTTACCCGACTCCAGTTCAAACTTAGATTCGTCGCCCTCAACTACCTGATAGAATTTCTGATAATCACATAAGTTACAAAAAGCGTCTTCCATGTTATCATACTCATGCTCGCCTTCTACCACAATTTTTCCACATTTACAAGTCTTAACATGTTTATCTGCATCAGAAGTCCATACACAATCGGCATCCATGTGCTTATCCGGGTCAATTGCAACCGTGATATCTTCAATCTCTACCTGACACTCACTGTCGCCGTAATATTTTCCCGCACACTTATCGCTTGCACATGTCCAGTACTCTACCGTTCCTTCCTTCTGACAACTAGCCTCAACGCCTGCTACATACACAATGCCCACATGTACGTGATCAAGCTTTGGAATTTCGGTATTTTCATTTATTGCCTTACCGCAAGAGCATTCCTCATGATACAAACCGGTTTCATCCTCTGTTGCTTCCTTATCAATCACCTTTTTGAATGTATGTGCCTCTACTTCAAGCTTCTCCGCACACACTATACATTCTTTCCAATGATTCTCGTCATCTGCAACCCACTTTGTGCCCGCAGTATGACCAGTGGCCAAAACCACTGTACTCTTTAATTCTGTTACTCCATTTTCATCGGCATATACCTTATTACATTTTGTACAAGTATAATATTCTACATTTCCATCCTTTACACAAGTAGGTGTCACTGCCGCAGTTTTATCCATTGTGTGTGTATGATCTAACTTATTAATTACCTCACCTGTTGCCAGTTTAACGCCACAATCCTTACAATAGGTATCACCTGTATAACCTTCTGCTTCCTCTGTAGCTGCTACCGCATTTTTAATTTCAGTATTTACATGATTACCGGTTGCCTTAGTCACAACATCTGTTACAACAGTGGTTCCAGTCTCATCAGAGTACTTTCTCTCACATTTACTACAGGTATAATACTCGATATTACCATCTTTTCCGCAAGTTGCCGCTACTGCTGCAGTCTTGGTCATACTATGATTACATGTTACTGTGATAGCACAAGTTGCAGTTTTTCCGCCATCCACAGTAGTAACAGTGATTACAGCAGTACCTTCCTTTACAGCTGTTACAGTTCCATTTGTAACAGTTGCAACAGCAGTATTGCTGCTTGACCACGTCACACCATTATTATCAGCATCACTTGGTGTTACACTTGCTGTTAGTGTTGCTGTCTCACCATCTTTTAAGGTAATAGTAGACTTATCCAGACTAACACCTGTAACCGGCACAGGAGTCTTCATTACAGTCACTTTCGCAGGCACAATGTTTGTCGTATGCGCATCGTAATTGATATTGTCATAGATTTCCATCATTTCAATGGTAACATTCTTCTGCTCATAAGCACTATCTTCATCTACGGTACATGCAAATGATACCAATACTAAATCAGTGGTTCCGGAATATCCGGTAAGCTGTGCACTATACCCCCATCTATAGCTGTTCGTTGCAGAAGGAGCCATGATATTACCATCAGAATCAAGTGTAGTAGCCAACCCATCCGGTAAGGAAATGGAATCATCTACAATCGTCATTCCATCAGGAATAATCAACTTAAACTGCAATACACCCAGGCTCTGCACTGCGCCGATGGATACGGTAAAATTAACAGTATCTCCTCGTTCCACAGTACTTTTGTCTGCTGCAACTGTAAATGTAACATTCTCAGATGCAGCATCTGCTGTAAGTGGAAGCACGAAGGCCACCATTAATACAGCCAGAAAAATAGCTAATACTTTTCTCATAATATAGTTCCTTTCGTTTTATATTCCAGGGCAACCCTTGTTGCCATATGGTTATATTTGTACTACCATAGCAATGTTTTTTCTTCGATGTGGTCAAAAATCTTTTTCTTATCTAAGAAGGAAATTTTTCCGTCATCATTCACATCGCCCACTTCTAATAAATACTCATCCCACGTTGCAAGTCCCTGTAAATAATCAAAATATTTCTTTTTATCCAAAAATGAAAGCTTACCATCACCACTGACATCACCCAATAAACGAAGCTCCACATCTACTGAAACAGCTTCACCTTCCACAGATATACTGTAATCTCTTGTCACATGATTCAGCTTACTGATTCTTACGGTATAGCTTCCCTCTGCAACATTTTCAAAGGAGTATTCTGTGCTCAATCCGCTTACTGTTGCGGCAGATACTTGATTGCCGGAAGCATCTAAGAGAACAATACTCGTCTGCTCCGCTTCATCACCAAAACATTTCAGTGTACCGCCCAATGTATATCCCTTGGCAGCTTCTGCAACGGTAACCGCACATACAGCTTTCTTTCCATTGGTTGTTGTTACTGCGATTTCAGCTTCACCTGCCCCAACCGCTGTCACTTCACCAGTGGTGCTCACTGTCGCAACCGCTTCATCCGTACTACTCCATGTCACAGTCTGATCCGTGGCATTCAACGGCAATACCTTAGCAACCAGTGCTTCGCTCTCTCCAATTGTCAAAGACAGCGAACTTGTTTCTAACTCAATTCCTGTTGTCAGAATTGTACCGGAAGGATATACTTTAACAACACATTCTGCCTCTGCATCACCAAACACATTTTTCACAGTAAGTGTCGCTTCTCCAACAGCATTCGTCGAAATACTTAGGGAACGTCCATCGTAAGTGAATATATGTCCATCCGAAATTCCCCCATTGGTACTCTCTACATAAAGGAAAACCTCATCCTCTGAAGCAGTAATCATATTGGCAGATGTATAATCGTAGGTTGTGTTCTCACCATAATTCTGCACCAATTCCACATAATCTGTACCCAGGGTAATCTCTTCAATATCCGTAATCTGATAGTAATAATCATAGAATCCATTCACCGAAGTGACGCACATAATCCCATTATGTATTACCTCTGACCAATTCGTGATTTCCTCATAGCTTGCATTGTAGAAGGTAATACTGCCATAGCTCCCCTGTACCTTATCTGCAATATTCTGCACAGTGGTTCCGGGGGCAACCAAAATCGTCTGCTTTTCTTCATCCACAGTTCCCACCGTCTCAGCAAAGGAAAAACCCTTATCCGCAGATATCCATGTTGCAGCTACTGTATCATCAATAGCTAATGTAACACTTCCCTGTGTGAGATAAATTGTATCACCCATTTTTATTGGACTACCAGCCTGATTATTATCAACATCCACCGGAATATAGGTTGTCCACAAAACATTGAGTTCCTCATCCAATCTAGTAATCTGTCTGCCCTCTGGATGATACAAATATGTACAACTTCCATTAAGCGTCGGTGAAGATAACAGACTATATACATCATTAGATATGACATAACCATCTCCGACGTAATCGACATTGATAAGACCATTCATGTTATAGCCGTAACTGGTATTACATTCCACATATTTTCTGTTTCTGTCATCGCAGATTTCCAAACCACCCTCACTGTCCCAAATATTGGAAAATCCTAATGCAGACGAATTATGATACGAATTACTGTATGTATACTTATCCGTCAACAATCCACTTACCACAAAACCTCCATGATAATACTGCGTATCTTCATGGTAGTTTACATCTGCAAAATCACTGTACTGGTCAGGCTTTGGCCACTCCCGATAGGTATAATCCTTGTTGTACTGCACAAGCTCCGTTCCATCAATATCGGGATATAAATAAGAAATCTCTAAATGTTCATCTACTCTGCAAATAAAATATCCAACTAAGGACGTAGTACATTCCGGTGACCGTAATCTAATATCAAGACAATCCTCCCTCAATACACTGTCCGTACTAATAGTTCCCGAATAGCCACTTTCTGTATAACTACCCAACTTCATAACTTTGCCATCTACATTCAGAATGACATATCCATAGCCGGCATCTAAGAAATAGTATTCTTCACTGAGCTTATATAGTGTTCCCGCTGTAAGCCATGCCTCTGAATACGTATTACTAAGTACCTGCTTATCCGGTCCATACACCTTGATACCACTGTGCCCCTCTGTGAGAGTATAGGTAACAATGATGTTACCATTTTCCATATAATATATTTCCTTATCATATCCGGGAACTGTCTCCACGCCATCCGGTGTACCCTCCGGCAATACATCAAAACCTAAATCTTCTGTTGCCACCACATAACTCCTTTGCTGTGGTGCACTACGAAAAGAAAGCTTAATCTCTGTATTTCCGTTTCCGGCAGCATCCCTAACAGCATCCGCAGGAATTGTTAGTACATACTCCGTATCATAGGATAAAGCATCTGAAAATATCAGCTCTAACATATGATATCTGTTAACCGTTTCCGGATAATCTCCTCTCGGATTTAAAATATCATAAGTAATACTCAAATTTGCTCCAGTAGCACTATTTAAAAGTGTTATTCCCGCAAAATTGTCACCCTCATAAATATAGCAATCAAACATTATGCGCATAGAATTTGTTCCAATTGGAACAATATTAAACACACTATTTGACATCGATAATGCGTCAGGCTGTACATCCGGTGCTACAGCATCCTCAATCCCCATTGTAATCTGCACGGATGCATTTTGATTTGTAATATCTTTAACCGTAATTTCTATTCCACTATACAAACCACCATACCATTCAGAAGAAGGTAAAGTGTTGGGTCCCAGACTCATTCCTTCATCATAGAACTTACTGCTTACAACCTCACAATCCAGCAGACCGCTCAATTCTTTTCCATCAGATTCCAACAACTTTATCAGCTTATGTTCGGTAGAATAATTGTCATATTTAAAATCCGTACCATCTTCATTCAGGGCTGCATCTACGTGATATATTTTAACCAGCGGTGTATCTGTCTCTGGTTCCTGTGCCCAGCGCCGTGCACTATGCACATTGTTACCACTATTGTTATAGAGCTCTAATATATAATATTCCTCAAAAATACTACTAATATCTTCCTTAGCAACAATCACTGCCTTAGCTTCACTGGAGGATAAAAGCTCTAAGGTTACCTCCGATGTATCCGTTACAATATAGGGCTCCACCCAGCCTAAGAGCATCTTGGAAAAGATATTATGGTCACCAATATTGTGATCCATCATATCACAAATTCCAATTCCGCCCTTTTCATTATTTGACTCCAATCCCGCCGCATTATAATAGTCCGGCAAGCCTAACAAATGTCCCGTCTCATGGATGGCTGTTACACTGTCAGTATCGCTAAGAAAAACATATCTATAAACATCCGTTTCGTCATAAGTTATCTCAGTTACGGTACTACTCATATAGCTCCACCACTGAGATCCCCACCCGGTATTTCCCCCGGCATAGTGAATGTAGATAGCATCTATATTACCATCTCCATCCGCATCATAATCAGAAAAATCTATCTGCTCATCATAAGCATCCAAAAGCTCTTTTATTAGTTTTTCACGACCTTCCCAGTCATTCTCATAAGCACTTCTATTCTCCGACAGGGTATACCAGCCATACACATCACCAGAAATATTCAGCTTATCGTAGGAAGAACGCTGATAAAATGCGGTAAGACTTTCATGAGGATACATAACTGCCTCTTTGTTCTGTGCACCAAAAAACGTTTCCTGCATGTACTCCACCGTCACTTGGGTATTGGTATTCTTCATATCCGCAAACTCAACCATAAACACCAGCGCCTTAACATCCCCCTCCGTGGGCATTCCACCATGCCACCACTCCGGTGAATTCAAGGAAAGAGTCTCCGACTGGTTCCACCTTGCAATCAGCCCCTCTGCTGTTTGTTCCTGCTCAATCGCCTTCATAAAATCAATACGCTGTTGCAGAGTTCCATCCTCTTCCCATGCAGCCCACTCTTCTTTCGTAGGAACGGATGACTTAACACTTATTGTACCGCTTTCCTCTTGTGCAGCTTGAGCTAATGGCATATCTGCATTCCACAATAACCATAACCCCATTAAACACATAGAAAAGGTCACACGTAACTTTTTCATTTGATATCTCCTTTACAGAATGTACTATAGTACTATTATGACGCTTTTGCGCACCTTTTGTCAATAACGCTTTTGCATTTCATACAAAAAAGCGCAACAAAAATTAATATGTCTTTTCTCATCTAATAAATGCGTTATATGTAGGTTAAAATTATTACGATGGAGGAACGTTATATTTATGGAACTGAATAAAACACTAATCACAATGCAGAAGCTGATGGAAGAACGCAATTGGACTCTTTACAAATTAGCAAAAGAGTCAAACATCCCTTATTCATCGCTCAACTCCCTATTTCAAAAAAACAATCAACCCACTCTCACCACTTTGGAAAAAATCTGCCAAGGCTTTCATATCAGTATGGCTGAGTTTTTCTCCGAAAATCCCCCCTACAGAATTGATAGTTATAGTTTTTCCTCTGACGAAATAGAATTAATTGAAATGTACAGAGCTGCAGGAAAACAGGAAAAAAAGATTTTACTTGCTTATATCAAAGGCTATTTAAAAAGAGCACTATAATATTTTCATACAAAAACCCCCAGAGCGTCGCAACACGCTCCGGGGGTTCCTCATACCACTTCCACTACTTCGCAAGCAGCATCATTATTTCATTACTTCTGGCAATAAACTTGGTCATAGCCTCCGCATCCAGCGGTGCATGCTGCAGCTTTGCCAAATCATAAAGCTGTTCACAAATCATCTTAGTGTTCTCACCCTCCTGATTTGCAACCACATACTCTACCAGCGGATGGTTCGCATTCAGCACCAGGGTCTCACCCTCTGCGCCGAAGGCACCCATATCCATACCCGGCATCGCATACATCTTCATCATATCCTGCATACGTCTGCTTTCCTCGGATAAGGTAATCATGGAAGAGATTTTCTTATTCTTAAGCTTCTCCAGCTTCACATTCAGCTTATCGTTCTTCAGAGCCTTCTTCATGATAGCGGCAAGGCTTTCTGCCTGCTCTGCCATCTCCTTTTCCGCCTTCTTAGAGGTCTTTGCCTTGAAGACATCCGTTAAGTCCGAATCGATTCTCTGGAACTTGATTCCCTCGTTCTTTGCCTCCAGCTGGGATACGAAGGGTTGGTCGATGTTGTGGGTAAGTACCACCGCATCCATCTTGGCAGCCTTGAACATATTTACATACTGTCCCTGCTGCTGCATATCGGTTACGTAGTAGATGATTTTTTCCTTCTTCTCTTCTTCAACCTCCTCTGCTTCGGTCACAACCTCTGCTTCCACGGTATTGCCGGCTTCATCCACAGCCGCTTCCTCCTCCTCAGAAGGCTTGATTTCCAGGCATTCCGGGAGGGTCATATACTTGCCGTCCAGATTCTTAAAAAGAATATAATTGTTCATCTTCTCGCAGAACTTATCATCCTTTAAGCAGCCGAACTTGATAAATGGGCTAATATCGTCCCAGTACTTCTCGTACTCTTCCTTCTCGGTTTTGCACATACCGGACAGCTTATCTGCCACCTTCTTGGTGATGTACTCAGAAATCTTCTTAACGAAACCATCGTTCTGCAGCGCACTTCTGGATACATTCAGAGGCAGGTCCGGACAGTCGATGACACCCTTAAGCAGGAGCAGGAACTCAGGAATCACTTCCTTGATATTGTCTGCAATAAATACCTGATTATTGTAAAGCTTGATGGTTCCCTCGATGGACTCGTACTCCATATTAATCTTCGGGAAGTATAAAATACCCTTTAAATTAAAAGGATAATCCATATTCAAATGAATCCAGAACAGAGGCTCCTTGTAGTCCTGGAATACCTTACGATAAAACTCTAAGTACTCTTCCTTGGTGCATTCATTTGGATGCTTGGTCCAGAGAGGAGTGGTCTCATTGATAAGCTCCGGCTTCTTCTCCTCGTCGGTTTCGTTTGCCTTGGACACATAGATTTCGGTAGGCATGAAGGAGCAGTACTTCTTCACAACCTCCTTTGCCTTATACTCGTTGCAGAACTGTAAGCAGTCCTCGTTGAGGAATAAGGTAATGGTGGTACCCACCTCGCTACGCTCTCCATCTCCCATGGTAAACTCGGTACCGCCGTCGCATTCCCAATGCACAGCAGTAGCGCCATCCTGATAAGATAAGGTATCAATATGCACCTCATCCGCCACCATAAATGCAGAATAGAAGCCCAGACCGAAATGACCGATAATCTGGTCAGAATTGCTCTTGTCCTTGTACTTCTCAATGAAATCTGTTGCACCGGAGAAGGCAATCTGGTTGATGTACTCCTCCATCTCTGCTGCAGTCATTCCCAGACCGTTGTCCTTAAAGATCAGAGTCTTGTTGTCTGCATCACAGATCACCTCAATTTTGCCCTTGTAGCCTTCCGGAAGAGTGTACTCTCCCATCATATCCAGCTTCTTAAGCTTGGTTACGGCATCACAGCCGTTGGAGATTAACTCTCTGTAAAAGATATCGTGGTCAGAATATAACCACTTCTTAATAATCGGAAATATGTTTTCACTGTTAATTGATAAGCTGCCGCTCTTTGTTGCCATTTTCTTCCACTTCCTTCTAAAAAATTTTATTGTCCCCCACTAAAAAGTAAGTTTAAAACTGTCCCCTTTAAAAGTCAAGGCAAAATTAGCACTCACTTTTTGCGAGTGCTAATAATTCATGAAAAACCCAGTATTTTCAAGGGTTTCCGGCTTTCTTAAATTTTTGTAAACAACCTCCCCGGAGGCTATTTCTCATCAAAATATTCGTGGTATACGGCAAAGAAATCATCTGTTTTTACCTCTTCATCCTCTATCATCGAGATGTTGCTCCAAAGCTTCTCATTCAAACGTCTTGCCAGTCTTCCCACGAAGGCATCATACTCCGCTCCGAAAGCTTCGTTCTTACGTTTTTCCACGATTTTGATTTTATTGGCATCCGTTTCCTCCCTGTCAAAGGTACTGATACACTTGATAATCTCATAGCCGGACTCCGTTTCCACGATACCGCTGATTTCATCCGTGGCCAGATTAAAGGCCGCTGCCTCAAATACAGCATCCACCTCCCCTTTACCAAAGGAATAGCGCACGGTCGCATCCTCACTATACTCTGCCGCCAGAAGCGCAAAGTCATTCTCTCCATCTGTGGCAAGGGCCAGAATCTCCTGCGCCGTTACATAGGCTCTCTGCTTTCTTTCCTCGCTGAAGGCAATCCGCTGCCCGGTGCCATCCGTGGTATAGGTCTTAATCAGAATATGTTCCACGGTAATCGTACGTGCCTCATCATCGCTGATTTCCGGATTGACGCCCCCGATAATCTGCTGATACACCTTCTCTGCACAGGCATACTCCTGATATAACCCCAGCACAGTGGCCTTGGTAATCCCCATGGCCTGCACTTCCTTCTCTGTCAAAGAGGAATAATACGCCTCCGCTGCCTGCTCTAAAAGCAGCTTCTCCTCTTCCGAAAGCACCACGTCCTTTTCCTCAGCCAGCAGATACATGGACTTAATCTGGGCAATCTTAGCCAGCACGGTTTCCATGATATTCTCCTCCAGGGTCATGTCATTATGGGTTACGTTCCAGATTTCTGAACCGTACACATTCTCGTACTGATTCTGGGTATTGGTCAGGTATACCATAAATTCTGACTTGGTACAGGAAAGGTCACCGATTCGGAAAAGCTCATTTTCCTCAAAGCCGGTGGTAAAAATCACCTTGGCCTCCTCTCCCTCGCCATTCCAGACCTTCACCCCCACTACTACACCAATCACCAATAGAATTACTGCAAGGAGCAGCAGGGGTACTATATTTTTCTTCTTTCTTCTCATTTTATCTCAACCTTTTTACGATATTATAGCCTTGACGCTGCTGCCACCGCCGGTCTTCTCAATGATTAACTGCTTTGAGATACGTTCCCGCAGCTCCGGCACATGGGAGATGATACCAATCAGACGGCTATTCTCCACCAGCGTATTTAAGGTATTGCAGGCCTGATCCAGGGACTCGCCATCCAGCGCCCCAAATCCCTCATCAATAAAGAGGGTATCCACCTTAATACCTCCATTCATTGATTGTATCACATCACTTAAGCCCAGCGCCAGTGATAATGATGCTTTAAAGGATTCTCCACCGGAAAGGGTACGTACTGAACGTGGCTTGCCGGTATAATAATCCATAACCTCAATTTCCAGATTGTCCTTTACTCTTCCGTCGGACACCTCCTTCACCCTGCGCATCTCATATCTTCCCCCGCTCATCTTTCGGAAGCGGATATTGGCTGCCACTAAAATCTCATCAAAATAACCGGCCAGTACATACTGCTCAAACACCAGACGCTTGGGGTTATTGCCCGTTGCAATATTCTCCAGTTCTTTGATAAAGCCATACTCCTCACTTTCCCGGCGAATGGTTTTCTCTTTTTCCGCAAGCTGCTTTTTACACCGCTTCACCTCACTCCGGGAATATTCCAGATTTCTGTTTTCCCCGGACAATTCCTTTCGCAACTCCAGTAGCGATTTCAAATGCAGCTCCGCTTCCCCGGAGTCCTTCAGCTCTATGCCGGTAATATGCTCCTTCAAGGTGCTACAAAGCTGGCCTGCTGCCGTAAGTCTCTCCTTATAGCCGCTGATTTCCTCACTCAAAGCGTCCCTATCCATTTTGCTCATATACGCGGCTTCATATGCTTCTTTATCCGAAAAGCCATGAATTTTCAGCTTTTCGGCAAAGTCCGTTTCCAGCTCCTCCAGTTCATCTCCAAGATTTTGTAGCTCTTCCCTGCTTTCCCTACACTGCTTTTCCTGCTGCATGATGGTGGCCTTCAGAGAGTTAACCTGGTCACAGATTTCCTGCAGTCGCTTTGCTGCCTTTTCTCCGGAAAGCGTTGCCAGCTCCTTAGGAATCTCCCTGGCTGCCTCCACAAGTGCCTGCAATTTAGCCACACTTTCCCTCAGCAAAGCCTCCGCCTTTTCCAGCATGGAGACTTCCGCCTGGAGACGTAGTACCTGTCCATATATCTGCTGTGTCTGCTCTCCGATGCTGTCAGCCTCCGCCTTTAAAAGCTCCAGCTCTTCCTCCGAAACCACCTTTTCCTGTGATACTGCGGGACTTGGATGTTCCAAAGCTCCGCACACGGGACAGGGCTTTCCTTCCTCCAGAAGCTGGGCAGCAATACCGATAGCTGCATAGCTCCTCCGGCGAAGAGCATCCTCATATCGCTCCTTCCGACTCCTTGCTTCGCCATCCAGTGCTACATATTGCAGCCTGTCCTTCTCAAGACGCACCTTTTTCCCGGATAGCTCTGCCTGCTTTGCCTCCAGCTCCTTTTTCTTTTGTAGGTATTCCTGCCTTTCGGAAATCCACTGGGACAACTCCTCACGGCGCTCAAAAACGGGCAACTCCTCTGCAAGAAGCCCCTGATTTTTCGCCATACTCTGTTCCAGAAGCCCGAGGGCTAAGCACATCTTTTCCACCTGCCCCTTTATTGCAACAATCTTCACTGCATCCGCTTCCAGGTAGCTGGCATTCAGCGCCCCACTGTAGATGCCTTCCTTTTCCGCATACAGGGCTTTTTGCTCCTCCAGCTGTTCAAGCGTAGCGGTGGCTTGCAAGAACTGCTTAATTCGCTTATTTTCCTCCTCTATGGAGGTTAACAGACTTTGGGTCTTTAATATTTCCTTTTCATTCTTGTCATTACGTTTTTTATTCTGCGTCAGAGCCTCCGAAAGCTGCTGCTCCATGGTCTCCAAACATTGAGTAACCCGGTCAAAAGGCACTGCGGAAAGCTCCAGAAAGCCGAGGAATTCTGCCTTCACATCCTCCGCCACCGGCATATCCTTAAAACCACCTGCCAAAATCCGCAAATCCTCATCCAGCTTGGCCTTCTGCTCCGCCACCTTCTGGTAACGCTTCTTCGCCTCTTTGGACAGGTTATAGGTAAATCTTTCATAGATACCCGTCCCGAAGATTTCCCGGAAAATCTTGGTTTTGTCCTTGGGCGATGCAGTGAGTAGCCTTGCAAACTCTCCCTGGGCAATAATAGAAAGCTGCTTAAACTGCTGCAAATCCACCCCCAGAAGCTCCTGCAATTTACTGTTTACCTCCCGGACACCCTCGATGACCTTACCATCCGGCAGATTCAGCAGGGCATTTTCCTTTTCACGAGTCAGCATTCCTTCCCCGCTGCTGCGTTTTTTGGGCCGAAAATACTCCGGGTTTCTGCGGATGAAATATTCCTTGCCCCCATGCTCCATGGTCAGCTCCACGAAGGTGGGCGTCTGAGCCTCCGCAAAATCGCTTCGCACACTGTTTCTTTCTTTATCACGGATTTCTCCGCTGAGTGCGCCGTACAACGCATAGGTTATGGCATCAAAAATAGTCGTTTTCCCGGCTCCCGTGGCTCCGGTGATTAAAAAGAGCCCCTGCCCGAAAAACTGTGTAAAATCAATCTCCGCCCTGTCCTTGTAGGGACCCCAGGCGCTGATACATAATTTAATAGGTCTCACTCTTCTCCTGCCTCTCTGGCTGCTGCGTCCACTGCTGCTGCCTGTTCCTCTGACAGCTCTTCCCCTGCCAGCATATGATAAAACTCCCCGAAAAGCTCCTGAATACTCTTTTGCTGAGCCCGGAAGCTGCTACTGTATAACTCTTCCTTCACCGAATAGTTTTTCTCCAATACAATCTGAAGTACATTAGGGTAAACACTTCTCAAAGTACCGATTGGGTCAATGAGAGCATCCTTGTCCGTAAGTATTGCCTGAATATAATCCTCCGGATTCACACCCTCTGCATTCACCACCTCCGGCTGAATCAGTGCGCTTAGTTCCCCCTTTATTACCCGCATTTCCAAATAAGGCTTCACAGGCTTTTTCTCCACACTCACCCTATTATCCTCTCCGATTTCCACAATATTGACTGTCTTAGTCTGATTTGCTTCCGAAAAAGAATACTTCATAGGGGTACCGCTATAGTAAATCTCTCCTTCACCCACCTTCTGGCTCTTGTGGATATGTCCCAGTGCCACGTAGGCAAAGCCCCCAAATACATCGGCGGTCACATTGTCGATACCGCCCACGAATGCACCGGTTTCCGAATCAGAAAGCTCGGGCATCTGCCCCGTCTCTCCGGTAACGAAATAATGGGTAATCAGCACATACTGCTTCCCATCCTGAAAATCAATGTTCTCCCGGTTAAGAATCTCTGCTACCGCCTCCTGACAGTTATTCTTTCCCACCACACCCGGCTTTACAAAGGGGAGGCACACAAATACCGTCTCCTTTTCTCCGTTTTGCAGGCTCACCTTGCGAAGGCCACCATCATAGGCACCGCCGATATACAGTCCCTGCTTTTCTAAAATCTTTCCGCCAAAGCCCACTCGCTCCGGGGAATCGTGGTTGCCACTAATCATGATGACCGGGATTTTCTTAGAAATCAGTTCTGTCAGAAAATCATCCAAAAGTTCCACCGCCTCTGTGGGAGGCATGGAACGGTCATAAATATCTCCGGCAATCACTACCGCATCCACCTGCTCCTCCACCGCAATCCGATGAATTTCCGAAAGCATATGCTTTTGGTCCTCATAAAGGGAGCACTCAAATATTTTCTTACCGATATGCAAATCACTTGTGTGTAAAAATTTCATGTTATTCCCTTTCAAAAAAAGATGCTATAATGCACTGCTTGCATTATAGCATCTTATCACAAACTATTCTATACCACGTTCGTTTTACTTAATAACGTGAATCCATCCTTCGGGCGCCTCAATACGTCCCATCTGGATACCGGTTAAGGTATCGTATAACTTCTTGGTAACAGGTCCCATCTCGGTCATACCGCTTGGGAAGCAGATTTCTTCGCCATGATTTACCACCTTACCAACCGGAGAGATTACCGCTGCGGTACCGCAAAGTCCACACTCTGCAAAATCCTTCAACTCATCGATGTAAACCTCTCTCTCTTCAACCTCAAGTCCTAAGTACTCCTTAGCAACAATCAGCAGAGAACGACGAGTGATGGAAGGTAAAATAGTATCGGACTTCGGAGTCACTACCTTACCGTCCTTGGTTACGAACAGGAAGTTTGCTCCACCGGTCTCCTCCACCTTGGTTCTGGTCTTGGAATCTAAGTACATATTCTCATCATGGCCTTCATGATGAGCGGTTACGATAGCATGTAAGCTCATTGCATAGTTCAGACCTGCCTTGATATTACCGGTACCATTTGGTGCCGCACGGTCAAAATCACTTACCTTTAAGGTCAGAGGCTTTACGCCACCCTTAAAGTATGGTCCAACCGGAGTACAGAGAATACGGAACTGATACTCGTCCGCAGGCTTTACACCGATAACGGGGTTAGAACCAAACATATAAGGACGAAGATAAAGGGTCGCACCGCTTCCGTAAGGTGGAACCCATGCCTCGTTTGCCTTTACAACCTCCGCCACGGCCTCGATAAACTTATCTTCGGGGAAAACAGGCATCTCCAGTCTCTTTGCAGAATCCGCCATACGGGATGCATTTAAGTCCGGGCGGAACACTACGATATGTCCATCCTCGGTGGTATATGCCTTCATACCCTCAAATACCGTCTGCGCGTACTGCAAAACGCCTGCACACTCATTTAATACAATATTTGCATCGGTGGTAATTTCACCATCATCCCATGCACCATCCTTAAAATTGGATACATATCTGTAGTCAGTCTGTACATATCCAAAGCCTAAATTGCTCCAATCGATATTTTTCTTCTCCATATCGGTACTCCCATCTGTGCCTTCGCACGTTTATTTCACATATGCTTTACCAAAGTAACGCATCAAATTTTCTTTTAATTATATACCTATTTACCCAAAAGTCAAGAGCGCCGCCGCTCATATTTAAAAAACTCATAGGCAATGTCAAAATAGGTAAGCTCGTCGCTATCCGCAGTGATGACCCAGTCCTTATCCTTGTCCAGATTAGGGAAATAGGTATCCGCCTGATACTCATGGTCAATCTTGGTCACATGCACCACATCACAATAAGGAAGCAGCTGCTTAAACACACTGTCACCACCAATAACATACACATCCTGAGAAGGATACTTTTTCAGCTCCTCCTGCAGTTCTTCTATACTGTGCACCACGATACCGCCCTTCACGGTAAACTTTGGGTCCTTACTTAATATAATACTGGTTCTGCCCGCCAGCGGCATCCCCTGGGGGAAATTCACCAGGCTTTTACGTCCCATTACCACCACCTTACCGGCAGTCTCCTCCCGAAAATGCTTCTGGTCATTGGGAATGGTCACAAGAAGCTGTCCCTTGTTTCCGATAGCCCAGTTATTGTCTGCTGCTACGATGATATTCATAATCCTTTATTCCTCTTTTCCTGAAAGCTTCTTTAAAATAGAAATTACATCCGGCTGCGTAGGCATAAATTTCACTCCACGCTTCAACATAGCCAGCACTTTGCGTGCTTTCCTTTCAATCTCCTTTGCCACATGCTCACTGGTTAACATCAAATGATTTCCGGCTATTGTGTATTCGCGTTCTATGTACTCTTCCGTGATAGGAAACATGTCCTGTATCAAGAATGCCCTCTCCCTATCATCATCCAGTTTAACAATATGCACAATATCACATGGTTTCCCAGCCTTTTTCTTAATCTCCAAAAGCTTTCTATACTTTTCAAGTTTTGTAGATAATGGAATCATCCAATAAATTCCTGTACCAGAATCTTCAAAACAGTAATAATGAGGACGATTTCCTTCTTTATTTCCCTTCAGGTAAGGATCTTGCATATCTGAATAGAACTTATCTTTAAATATATAAAATCCTGTTTTCTTCACTATTGTATCCTCAGTATTTAAAAAGTCCTTCACCGCAACAGATGAAGGACTAAACTTTCAACCCGACCATTTATATACCACCTATCGGTCAGTGGTAAACTTTCTTATGCATTAATAATAACAAGAATAGCATATGAAGTCAAGAATTTTCTTATACTTTTGTATATATTATTCTATACATACTACACTGCTATCGGAATCCCGGTAATCTGCTCCCCGGTCACATAGTCCTCCACGAATAAATCCTTGGTGGTAAACTGGTAGAAGTCCTTGATTTCCGGATTCAGCCACACCTTGGGTGCAGGATGCTCTTCTCTCTCAATCAGCTCCTTGATGATGTCCACATGTCTGTCATAGATATGAGCGTCTGCAATGACATGCACCAGTTCTCCGGCAACCATATCATTCACCTGCGCAACCATCATAAGGAGGATGGCGTACTGAGCCACATTCCAGTTATTTGCAGCAAGAATATCCTGACTGCGCTGATTCAAAATCATATTCAGTACCAGCTTATCGCTGCCCTCTTCCTTGGTCACGTTGTAGGTTGCAGAGTAACAGCAAGGATCTAAATGTCCTGTAGCAAGGTCATGAAACTGGTACATATTGGTCATGATTCTGCGGCTGTAAGGGTTCTCCTTCAGCTGGGTAAGCACATAATCCATCTGGTCAATCTGCTTTCCCTTATAAGTGAATTTCTCTCCGATAACATATCCGTACGCGGTACCGATGGAGCCTGTCTCATCCGCCCACTGGTCCCAGATATGGGGCTTTAAATCCTTGATATTATTGGACTTTCTCTGATAAATCCAGAGAATCTCATCCATGGCACTTTTCAGCGCCGTTCTGCGCAGGGTCAGAGCCGGGCACTCCTTTCTTAAATCATAACGGTTCACCACACCGAATTTCTTGATAGTATAGGCATACTCTCCCGTATCCTCCCACTTTGGACGCACCAGCTCTCCCTTGGTATCCACGCCGTTTTCCAGAATATCCCGGCACATCTCCTTAAACACTTTATCCGCGTAACTCATTCTTCTTAACTCTCCTCAATTAATAATTTATAAAACGATCCAGCTTGTCGCACAAGGACACAATCTGGTCCGCCATCTTGGCCAAGTCCTTATTTGCCATGCCCTCACTCTTTTTAATAATGGCCAGAAGACGCTGACCAGCCGCAAGAAGTCTGGCATATACACCGGTGGCAGGCTTCTCCTTCTTCTGCAGCAGCATGGGACTTGCTTCAAACTCAAACTGATTGCTGAGCAGATTAAATACCGTACCGCTGTATGGCGCATAGGCTCTCTGCCCATGCTCAATCTTTAAACACTCTACAAAGGAAGTGCACACACTGTCCTCCCCATGTACCACAAATACCTTCTTAGGCTTTTCCTCAAAGGCATTAATCCATTCCAGGAGTCCATCCTTATCCGCATGGCCGCTAAGCCCCTTAATGGTGGCAATTCGGGCTCTGACCTCGATGGGCTCACCAAACAGGCGCACCTCGCTTGCTCCCTCTAAAATGGCCCTTCCCAGCGTTCCTACGGACTGGTAGCCCACGAAAAGCACCGTACACTCCGGCCTCCACAGATTGTGCTTTAAGTGGTGGCGGATACGTCCCGCCTCACACATGCCGGAGGCAGATAAAATCACCTTGGGCTGCTCATCAAAGTTAATAGCTTTGGATTCCTCGCTGGTAATGGACAGACGAAGACCCCCGAAAGAAATGGGGTTAATTCCCTCCCGTACATACTCCAACGCCTCTTCATCGAAGCACTCATAACGGTTCTCCGTAAACACACTGGTAGCCTCCACCGCCATAGGACTATCCACATACACAGGGAAATTCTCATGCCCCTGAATCATCCGATTTACCTTAATCTGGCGCAGGAAATAGAGCATGTCCTGAGTTCTTCCCACTGCAAAGGAGGGAATCACCACGTTTCCACCCTTATCAAAGGTTTCCTGAATTATCTGTGCCAGCTCCGTCACATAATCCGGACGCTCCGCCGCATGAAGTCTGTCCCCATAGGTGGACTCCATTACCACATAATCTGCCTGCTTCGTATAAATGGGATTGCGCAGAAGCGGCTGCTCCTTATTACCAATATCTCCGGAAAACACGATTTTTCTGGTTACATCACCTTCCGTAGCCCACACCTCAATACTTGCCGAACCAAGGAGATGACCGATATCCGTAAAACGAATCTTTACCCCTTCACACACATCAATCTCTGTATCATAATGGCATCCCACAATGCGCTTAATCACACCATCCGCATCCTGCATGGTAAACAGGGGCTCCACCAAAGGATTGTCCTTACTTCTCTTTGCCTTGCGATTCTTCCACTCTGCCTCCATCATCTGGATATGAGCACAGTCACGGAGCATAATCCCGCACAAATCTGCGGAGGCATCCGTAGTAAATACCTGCCCGCGAAAGCCCCTCGCATACAAAAGCGGCAACATTCCGGAATGATCCACATGGGCATGTGTCAAAAGCACATAGTCCACCATGGCCGGCGAAACAGGTAGCTCTGCATTCTCAAAGGTATTGATACCCTGCTCCATACCATAATCCACTAAAATATGCTTCTCTCCCACCTGCAAATAATGACAGCTGCCTGTCACCTCATGGGCTGCACCGATAAAAGTAAGCTTCATAAAAACCCTCCATTCCATTCAAATGCAAAAGTTTTGTTTTCTACTACTTTTATTATATTACAGCCTCGCCCAAAAGGCTAGAAAAAGCCTGCAAAATAGTATTGCATAAATTTTTTTAAAAATTTCTTCAATTTGGTGTTGACAAATCATTTTACATCGTGTATAGTATGTATTGTTCCAAGGAACACAACAGACATGCGCGAGTGGCTCAGCGGTGGAGCACCTCCTTGCCAAGGAGGGGGTCGCGGGTTCGATCCCCGTCTCGCGCTCTTAAAAAGCAGTATTCGTCGGAATATTGCTTTTTTGTTTTATGGGTGCTACCAGTTTAGGTGATTCGCCCGATTATATGTTACTTACAAAAGGCAACTTAACTTTGGTCGGTGGAGTTGCCTTTTTTATGTTTATCTTTTCTGTATGTCTGCAAAATACTGATAATGGTCACTACGATGCTCACCAGGGTAACTATCGTACCAAGCAGACTGATAATCATTTCCAAGTATTATTCCTTTTCCATTATTTTCCATGCCAAACCTCCTTCCAGATGGAAGTTCTCAAAATATTTCTATTTTGGCAAAAGCAAACCACTTCTTTTCTTGATAACACCCGCATACCATAATACCATTTTCCTTTACAATTCCCAACATTGGTTGCTACAATTTTTATCATTATGCCCTTTGCATACCTTGTCAGGGTATATGTCAAAAAACTACTCCCAGATACCCCGCCCATTCCAAAATAGGTTCATCTTCTTTCCAAAATCTCCCGGCTTAGGGTACTGGTAAAAAAAACTTTCTTAAGAACCCACTTTTTTTAAAAAACAAGGGTCTGGGATGAAACCTCAGAGCCAGGTACCCTTTTCACCTCGTAAAGTCATCTAAATCGCCGTTTTATCGCTCCTGACAGGGTATGGATGTATACTTTCTCTACCCATACCCCGACATTAGTGTCATATTGCAGTCACTACACTCTCTGCACGTTAACGTTTCTGATTTATGGGGGCAGTTCCCTCTTTTCTGACATTGTGATCCTGGTTCTGATTCTCCGGTGTGGTCTTCCGGGTTACGGAGTTAAACTGATTATGATTCTTCTGCTCTTCCAGCTTTTCTAATTTTAATTTGTCCATATCATCACCTCCCACAATAGTATTTCTCAAAACTTACATATCATCCAAAATATTTTTAAAAGAAATGTGATATTCTACCCACATGAAACGTTCTACTATTGAAAGGCCTTTCCACACAGGAGGAACAAATTTGAACCAGACAGAATTTCATCGTCTTGCAACAAGTTATCTGGATACCGTATACCGGGTGGCATTAAATGGGTGCAAAAACCAAGCAGATGCAGAGGATGTTGTGCAGAATACCTTTATAAAGCTGCTAAATAAAAAAGACAATTTCATAGATGAGGAGCATGCCAGAAAGTGGCTCATAAGGGTAGCCGTCAACGAGTGTAACTCATTGTGGCGCTCTCCTTGGAGAAAGCATACCTCTTCCCTGGAAGAGCTTACTACAGAGCCTACTTTTTCTTCTCCTGAGAAAAGTGCTCTGTACTATGCCATCCGGGAGCTCCCTGTAAAGTACCGGCAAGCAATACATCTGTACTACTTTGAAGGCTATCAGGTAAAGGAAATTGCAGATATCATAGGTATCTCTGAAACCGCGGTTCAAACCAGACTACTCCGCGCAAGACAGAAACTAAAAGAAATTTTAAAGGAGGCATGGCAATGATACACGAAATCAAAAACCAAAAGTATTACTGTGATACATTTTTAGAGGTTCATGCCCCGGAGGAACTCTCCAGAAAGGTAATGAATATGAAAAAACAAAATAATAAAAAACTTTCCATTGTAAAGAAACTGGCTGTGACCGCAGCATCGCTGGCAGCACTCTTTTTAGGAAGCAATGCCATCACATACGCAGCTACAGGCGAGGCATGGGTCAAAGGCTTTTTCAAAGATGTCCAGCGTTTAGATGGTGCGGTCATTGGAACGGAATATGTAACCATTCCCGGAGAAATTGAAATTTCAGCAGCTCCAAGTACAGCTTCCGATGATGCTCTCCCCATCCAAATCCGCCTAATAAAAAAGGATACGGTACCCTTTAAGTATCTTGAAAATATGGCCTTGGGAGATGTTACACTCAACGATAAAAACGGTGATAAAATCGATTTGACAGCAACTGAGCTCTCGTACAACCTGATAAGTGATGGGACCATAACACTAACCCTTTCTCTTCCTGCAGAAAAGCTGCAGACCGACCAAGCCTACACATTGAGCATCACCTCTCTTTACGGCGCATCCAAAGGCGACGCCCCTCTGAAAATTCTGGGGAATTGGAGCTGTGAGTTCACTTATCAGTAATTCTGAACCTACAAAAGCCACGGAATGGTATCTCTCCATTCCGTGGCTTTCATTTTTACTCTTCAAATTTTCCGGCATATTTCACACGATAAATCCGCTTAATAGAATCATTAATTCTCTCTTCCGCGATGGTACCGTCTGCCAGTGCCTGCAAAACGCCCATGTATGCCTTGTTAAAATCCTCCGGCATTAAAATCATATCACAGCCCGCCTTCAGCGCCTTCACTGCGGCCTCATCTGCGCCATAATACTCGGAAATCGCCTTCATATTCATGGCATCGGTAATAACCACTCCGTCAAATCCCAGCTCATTTCGAAGAATATCCGTTACAATAACCGATGACATACTTGCCGGGGTATTATCTCCGGTAAGCTGTGGTGCATCCACATGTCCCACCATGACAAATTCTGCTCCTGCATCAATTCCGGCCTGGAATACCGTGAATTCCTCTGCACGAAACTCTTCCGCGGTACGCTCTACAGTAGCCAATCCCTTATGGGTATCCTCGGCAGTCGCTCCAATGCCGGGGAAGTGCTTTAAGCAGGCGGAAATGCCCTGCTCATCCAAGCCTCGCATCATCTCCAGTACGTAAGGAATTGCTACAGATGCCACACTGTCATATGTACGTCCGGCCATCACGCTGTTCTCCACGTTGGCAAGATCTGCTACCGGCGCAAAATCCACATTTATACCGTAAGTCTTCATGGTGCTGCCGATGGTCACACCAACATTATAGGCGGCAGTAGTATCTCCGGCCTGAGCGATAGCCCCTGCACCGGCCTGCTTCTCCATCAGCCCCTTTTCCGTCAAGCGGCTGACACTTCCTCCCTCCTCATCCATACCGATAAAGAGCGGATATTTACTGTACAGCACCGTATTGCTGACCATTTCCTTAAACTGCTCTGCGTTCTTAATGTTTTTCTCAAAATAAATAATTCCACCCACAGCATACTGGGATAGCGCCTCTTTCGTGCCATCTCCCGCTTTCACCGCGGTACCCACACCGGTAATGGACTCCGGTGTAACAAAGAACAGACCTGCTACTCTGTCCTCAATAGGCATCTGCCCCACAATCTCGTCAATAAATTCATCCAACATCTCATCCGGTGATTTGGTGGGCTCAGGTGTAGGTGTAGGCTTTTCAATCTCCGGCTCAGAGGATACCATCTCATCCAATATCTCCTGCTGACTGCTTTCCACTGAGCTCTGCACAGAGCTTTCCAGCTGTTCCTTCTCCGATGCCATCTTCACTGCAAATATAATTCCAACAGAAACCAGTGCCACTACTACAATCATGGTCAGATACACAAGAATCTGATTCCTGATACGCCGCTTTCTTCTGGCTTCTCTTCTTTCCAATTCATTATTTTCCATTAAATCTGTTTCTCCCCTATGTTTTTTTCTATGTTACCACAACATTGCATACTTTTGCCATAGAAAATAAGGGAAAGTTTTACCAGTTTTATAAAGCACTTTCCAGATAGGCTCGGTACATTATATCCATACGTCCCTCGCTGACAATATAACGCATCTCTTTTTTCAATCGGGAGGATTCCTCGATGACTTCTACTAAATCCGGATTGTACCTTGTGCCCTTTCCTTCCACAAGCTCCTTAAGTACCTCATCCAATGTTTTTGCCCTTTTATAATTTCTTCCCAAATGGTCCGTAGCTGCATCAATACAGTCGCATATGGTAATCAAATCAATCAACACACGGCAAGGTGATTTGGTATTATCAAATTCTACCGGATACCCTCCACTACCATCATAAAACTTATGATGGCCCAGTACCACATCTCTATATTTTACCAAATCCTCATCCTTCTCTATCATCTCAGCACCAAACATAGGGTGATTCTTTATGCCATGAAATTCTCTATCCCACAACCTGCGTCCCTGGGTATTTACGATATCCGTAATTTTTGTTTTCCCGATATCATGCAAAAGAGCACTCCGCCTTACAAATCCCACCAAATCCTTTTTGATGGATTCCGGCAAACCTTCAAATAATTCCGGACATTTCCTCTTTGCTTCCTTACACAGAGCTTCCGCCAGATGAGTAACCATCACCGAATGCAGGTATGTGGGAAGCTGTCTCTTTACCAGAAGCTGGAACAAACACTCCTCCTTCTCATCCTGGGTATCCATATACTTAATCAGCGTAAAGCACCATTCCGCCATTACCCCATTTATAAATGGCATGGCAAATTTCGTTAATTTCTCGTACCATGTTTCTTGAGTCTGTTGCTTTAAAAGACTCATAACCTTTTTGCTCTTTTCTTCCTCCACACCCATACACAGCCAACGCTCTATTGTCAGTGGAGCATTGATTAAAAAGTACAAGTCATCCTCTGTCAAATCCTTCACGTCCGGGCAAAGCTTCATTTTCTCCTGATAGTAATCCAAATATGCATCCACGATTTCTTCCAAGGACATATTATTTAGTATCTTCTGTGCATGAAGATATGCTGCATAAACTTCACTATTAATTTGCCAAATACTTTCCTGCTGCGCTATCTCTTCCTGATACATCTCCTGCGCAAGCTTACAAAATGTACTCTGTGCTTCCTCATTACTCTCCTCAATGACCTCTTCCACAATTAGCCATTCCTTCTTTATCCGCTCCACAATATCTATAATCTTTTCATTTTCACCATCCAGTGCCTGTACCTCAGGACTGTTCCAAAAATCCAATGCCTCCACATAACACCTGTAAGATTCATCTGCACTGATTGCCCTGTTACCAAGGCCGGATACGATAAGATTATAATAGGCCCCCCAAATTCTCCTACGATGTTTTGCATCCATGCCACTGAAATAATCCTTCTTATAGCTTATAATCTTATAATTATAGCTCTCATCATGGTAAGGGTGCCCTTCTCTGCGGCTTTGTACCTCACTTTCCTCATAAAAAACAGCACCATATAAAAACATAAGCTTTGGAATATCTTCTGCCTCCTCATAATAGGGAATCAGCTTATATAACATGGGCAGTAACACCTGACAGTCATCGTAACCATCCCAGTACATGCTATTGCATTCATCATACAAGAGCCGGGCAGTATCCTCCTGCAAAGGAGACTGTAACCACTTCTCTAGCGCATCCAGAATCTCCCCATTTTCCATATACATTTTCTGGTTCTCTACCGCGCGATTCTGCAGACAGGCAAGCCATTCCTGCTTCTCCTGTTCCTGCAACAGACTTGCATCCAGTTCCCGCTGTCGATCCATATTGCGTTTATACTTATCAAGAATCTCTTTGATGCTAAAATTTTCTGTCATAGCAATTCCCTACCCTTAGTTTTGTCATAATTCTCTTTTGATTATAACAATTTTCTGATATCTCTTCAACAACTTCTGAATACCCACAAGAAAATAACGCAAAACTAAGGACGCGTCAGTTTTCATTCTACCTGACGCGTCCTATCTAACTATGATTTCCAATGGTCTGTCCTCTCTTTCAAAGCTCTGTTCTTAGTTACATTGTCTCATCTATATGAAGTTTTTTTTGAAATGACTTCCATTTTATCTTTTGTATCTTACATCTTTTGTACTACCGAGTACTGTAACTCTTTCTCCTATGTTACTCTTTTCTTATGTATATAAATGGAAGTTTGTTAAGTTAAAATTATGTGTTTGGCGGTCCGTACCTCACTTTCTTTTGTATTTGAGTTCTCCTTCTAACTCATCTCTTTTGTAATTTGTTTTGTTTTCTCTCTTGTTTGTTTGTAACTTTATTATAACATGTCCCTTTTATTTGTCAACACATTTTTCTAAAAATTTTTAAATATTTTTATTACTCGTCACTTTTCGACAATCTGTCGGAAAATTTGTCGAATTATGGCGATTAAGAACCTTAGGATGAATCTCCCGCCCCACATCTTGGCCTCCCGGATTCATCCCCAATACCCAAAAAGGACCAT
>JAFTXD010000142.1 GCA_017461775.1 Lachnospiraceae bacterium | reverse complement strand
CAAGAATAGGAAGTGCAGCATTCTTTGCACCCCCTATTTCCACTTCTCCTACTAATGGATTTCCGCCTTTAATTGCGTATTGTTCCATAGCATATCCCTCTAATCTTTTCACATCTATCAAAAAAACATAACGAAAAATTCTAAATAAAGTATTTTAACATAATAAGGATACCACATTTCCCCCTATTTGTAAACGGAACAAGCGTTTGCGCACTATTTCACGTACTTCAGCGGATTCACCGGCGTTCCGTCTATTCGGATTTCAAAGTGTAAATGTGGTCCGGTACTTCTACCGGTGTTTCCACTCTTAGCGATGATTTCGCCCTGCTTTACCTTCTGTCCCTTGGATACAAGCACCTTACTTAAATGTGCATAGCGAGTCTCTGTGCCATTGCCATGGTTAATATAGACTACATAACCATAACTGCTACCCCAGCCTGCCTTGGTAACTGTACCACCACTGGATGCATATACGGAAGTTCCCTTGGAAACAGCCCAGTCCACACCCTTATGATAGGTACTGGCCCCCGCAGTAGGTGCGGAACGCTTACCAAACTTGGAACTCAGACGACCACCATTAATGGGCTTAATATAAGTCGGCGGAATCTTGGTACCACGCTCTACAATTTTAGGCACCGCTTCCATTACCACTTCTTCCAGCAAAATGTTACGCTCTGTCTGGCTGTCACCTACATAAACCTCTTCTGCGATAACCTTACGAAAACCGGCAGAGGGCTCCTGCAACACCACGCTCTTAGTGGTATACCAGCTGTCGTTATCCACATACACAATATCTGCGTTGTATACTTCTTCGTAGTAATTTACTTCCTTACGTACCACGGAAAGCTCAGGCTCCGGTACGGTAATAATCAGCTCCTGGTCAATGTGGAGCATGGTATTTTCATCCTCCAAGGAATCATTCATGGCGATAATATCGTCCATAGGAATATTCACTTCGATGGAAATTTCGGACAGGGTATCTCCGCTCTTTACCTTGTAAATCTGCTGAACTTCCTGTTCCTCAATGAGTGCTGCTACCGCCTCGTCCACATTGGAAAGCTGTTCCACAGGTAAATAAGCTTCCACAATCTCGATTTCCTTATTGAAGCTCATATTGCTGATTCCCAAATCAAAGTCATCAAAGGTCAGCGCTTCCTGCTCCTGCAACTCCAAAAACATCTGACTCATCTGGGCAGTAATACCAGCCTCTAAGAAGGTGGACTGCTCCACACTCTTTACTTCCTCTTCCTGCTTCTCTACCTTTGACACCACCTCTGCCTGTAACACATTCAGAGCTCTGCCGGAATCCTGCACCAAAGCAATATCAAATTCGTCCGTGGTATCATATTTTCCGATGGCAGCCTCTAATAAGGACTGCACCTGGGTGGAGTCCCCCAAGTTTACCATATATTCGTCTACTTTTACAGTATATGCATGCTGCTTGGTTTCCAGAACACATCCTTCCAGAACCTTAATCATACTCTGGTACACCTGGTCTCTGTCATCCACATAACCGCGCAGAATCTCCTCGCCCTGCACACTCATCTCGATTTTATCCATAAATACCAGTTCGTCACTCTGAAAAGCCACTGCCCTTCTGGCATCAATAAGAAGCTCCTCGGCCTCTTCTTCACTGCTTACGCTACCTACATCCACTCCATTTACGGTAACGTGAAAAAGGTTGTTCCCTGCGTTTTCAAAGGGAATATATCCCTCCATAAAGAACAACCAGATAAATGCTACGGCCAGTACAGCCTGTATATATGCAACTCGGATACTTTTTTTATACTTTGTAATCTTCATACTCTCTACATCATTCTATTCATAAACTAAAAACCAACAATTATCTACATTGTAACAATATCTTAACAATTTTTCTTATTCTTGTAAAGGTTATCTTGATGTTATAGAATAAAAGTAAGAATTTTTTTCGGGAGGTGCTTATGGGTATTATCTTTCATATCGATGTAAATTCCGCATTTTTAAGCTGGTCCGCCTTAGAGCAGCTCTCATTGGGGAATCCGGTGGATTTGCGCACGGTGCCTTCCATCGTGGGCGGGGATACCCAGACAAGGCACGGTATCGTTACCGCCAAATCCATTCCTGCCAAGGCCTTTGGTATCGAAACAGCGGAGCCGGTGGTCAGTGCCTTCAAAAAGTGCCCAGGCCTGATTATGGTTCCGCCCAATCACAAGCTTTACAGCGCCTACAGTCAGGCCCTGATGGAGCATTTGTCCTCCTTCTGCCCCTATATTGAGCAGGCAAGTATCGATGAATGTTATATGGACTTCACCCCCATCATGGACAATTTCTCCTCTCCCGAAGAAGGAGCCCGGGTCATTAAGGACTCCGTTTATGAGAAATTCGGCTTCACCGTAAATGTGGGTATCTCCGATAAAAAAGTGCTGGCTAAGATGGCCTCCGACTTTAAAAAGCCAAATCTGGTACATACCCTATACTCTCACGAAATCCGGGAAAAGATGTGGCATCTGCCCGTATCCCGACTCTTTCTCTGCGGCAAATCCGCTACGGAAACCCTGCACAAGCTGGGCATCCGCACCATCGGCGAGCTTGCCCAGTTTGATTTACATGTACTGGAATCCCATATGAAAAGTATGGGAACCACTCTGTGGCAATTTGCCAATGGCATCGACGATTCACCACTCATACTGGAACAGGTAAAGGCCAAGGGTATCGGTAACTCCACTACCTTGTCCGCAGACGTCACCAGCCCCGCGGAGGCCCATAAGGTACTTCTTACCCTGGCAGAATCCGTGGGGGCAAGACTCCGTAAGCACAAGAATCTGGCAGGCATGGTAACCACAGAAATTAAATACGCTACCTTTAAATCCGTATCCCACCAGTGCTCCCTTTTTTCTCCTACAGCAGCCAACGACATTATTTACCGGACTGCCTGCAAGCTTTTCGACGAACTCTGGGACGGCTCCCCGGTAAGACTTCTGGGGGTACGCTGCACCAAGCTGACCGAAGAGGGGGATCCTGTGCAAATGAATCTTTTTGACTATGTGGAATCCATCCCCACCAAATCAGCCACTACTTCTGCCAAGAAAGAAAAGCTGGAAAAACTAGACGCTGCCCTGGATTCCATCCGTGGGAAATACGGCAAAGACATCATAAAAAGGGGAAGCCTTACAGACTCCCCCAAAAATAAACACTCTTAATTCTTTTTCACGCTGTACCCAAAGGTTCCGATGGTTTCCCCGGTAGCAAGATAGCTTCCGTGGGAATAAACGATGGGCTCCGCATATTCCAGATGGAATTTGCCCTTCTCATCCATGTACTGCTTGTCCGCATGTACTGCTACTACCTCCGCCAGGAACATATCATGACTTCCCAAAGGAAGTACCTGGGTTACACGACACTCCAAATTCACCGGGCTCTCTTTAATCAAGGGAGCCTTCACTTTTTCTCCGGCAACAGGTGTCAGATTCATCTCCTTGAATTTGTCCACATCCCGGCCGCTCTTCACACCACAATAATCCGTAGCAAAAGCCAAATCCTTGGTGGTCAGATTGATAACAAATTCTCCGGTCTCCTTCAAAATATCGTAGGAATATCTCTCCGGTCTTACGGATATGTAAACCATGGGTGGATTGGTACATACCGTCCCCGCCCAGGCAACTGTAATAATATTGGCTTTTCCTGCTTTGTCTGCCACACTAATCATGACCACAGGAAGGGGATAGAGCATATTCCCCGGCTTCCAAAGCTCTTTACTCATATCAAAAATGCCTCACTAACTAAAATCTGATAATCCCCAGCATAATCAAAAGCTCAAATACCACACCTGCAGTAGCAACTATAGAAAATACCAGTGTAGCAACTGACACTCCCCATGCTGCCTTAGCCTTACCGGCCACCTTAGCAATTTCTGCAGTAAGAGCCTCTGTCTGCTTACCATTCTCCTCCACCTGTACTGCCTGCACATTACGGTATACCTTTACGCACTCCTTATGTACAAAATCCGTCACCTCTGCATTCGCAGCTGCAAGGTTTTCGCTCTGCTTTGCCAGCTTCTCATCCAGCATGCTCTGCATATCTACGGATTCCTTCTGGAGTGCTTTAATCTGCGCCAGACTTTCCTCTACCAGACGGGTAATGCTATCTGTGGGAATCTCTGCGTTCTTGAAATTATCAAGTCCTGCCTGCAGGGTCTTCTCGATTTCAGAAAGGGTCGCCTTGGTCTGACCATTCACCTTCTTCATCTCTTCCAGACAATTTTTATACTGCTGTACCTGCTCCTGAATTCTTTCAAGAGCCTTGGTATCCGCTTCGGTATTCGCCTTGATAATTTCCTGTGCTGTAAACTTCTGTGACAGCTTATCCAAAATTGTATCCATAAATCTTCCTCCAAACATGTGCACCTACCACTTTCCGGGCGTGGAACTTCTCGCCTGTAGCTTATCTTCTACAAAACATCTGGTATTATGATAACATTTTTATGCCAAACAATCCACACCTTTTCCGCGTTCAAATCGTTTTTTTCTCCCAGACTTTTTGTGCATTTTGTATATTTTCAAAACTTCTATCCTGTTTTTTTGTCTATTTTTCTTTATATTTACACTTTGTTCATACTTTGTTCATATTTCTATAGTATATTAATAACATACAAGATGTGTGAACACGTTAGATAAATTTTTTCATAATAGCCCGGGCGCTCAAAAGGTGTCTGGGCACTCCTCATTTATGGGGGACTTCGTTTGAGGATTTCTCAAATGATTTTACTCATAGCAATCCGCCAATTCATTATATTTCCAGACTTTGTCGTATGCAGTAAATACAATATCATGCATATCCTTTGTTTTTTCTTTTAACACAACGAATGGTCCGTACTTCACATCGTCTGACGAAAATCGAATTGTACCCGCAAAAACCGTCCTTAGTCCTTCTTCTTCTCCAACCAGAATGTAAACAGAATCTCCACCGGATCCACTATATCCGGCTCCCTCTAATCTTACCAAGTAATCCTCATATTCATCTTCATTCAAATCTATCACAAAATATTCTGTATGAAACTGTCCTCCTAACGATTCCGTTATTCTTTCTGCATCCATTAGTTCTCCTTCAAAATATGCACTTAACAATTCATTGTCACTTACTCGCAAAGCCTCAGCACTAAAATTGACAACATAGGTTTGATATTCTACATGGCATTCAAGCCCAAAGAATACTGCACTAACTACTACTAATAACATGCAAAAACTACATATAATAGAAATTGTTCTATTTCGTCGCATACCGTTCCTACTTCTGTCACTCATTTAACTCAGCCTCTATCTCTTCTATAGTCGGTAATGTTCCTTTGTAATCATCTGGTATTAAATTTGAAAGCTCATATTCTGATATTCCCAGCGGCTGGCTACTAGACTCAATAGCGTATTTCGCTTGAACATTGTCTTTTGATTTACATACCAATAACCCCAGAGTTGGCGCATCCATATCCGATTTTAATGTATGATTAACCGCAACTACATATGTTCCAAGCTGTCCAGTAAAAGCTGGTTCAAACGCAGTAACTTTCACCTCTACTACCACATAACAGTGTAATCTTATATTATAAAAAAGCATATCAATATAATTTTCCGTATTACCAATCTCAATTCTATACTCGCGTCCTACAAAAGCAAAACCACTTCCAAGCTCCAGCAAAAAATCTACGATATTATCCATCAAGGCATCTTTTAATTCTTTCTCGTTATAATTTTGGGTAAGTGATATAAAATCAAAATTATAAGGGTCTTTCGTAATCTCCTGCGCCAAGTCACTTTGTGCAGATGGAAGCGTAAGTTCAAAATTTGTTACTGCTTTACCTTGTCTCTCAAAAAGCTGTGTATCAAGAAAATTTAGTAACACAGCTCTTGACCAGCTATTTTCCAAAGTTTTTTGAACGAAAAATAACGCTTTCTGCTGATTATCCTTACATTTATCCATAATAACTTTATGATGTCCCCAAGGAATCATAAAAATTATATTTTTATCAATTTGCGCACCAACTTGGGGCGTAATCTCTTTCTTGAAAATTTGCGCATCAAGTTGATGCGTAATCTCTATGTTTGAGTACAGTCTATAAAACTGATTCATATACTGCAAATTTCTCGGAGAAAAGGACTTGATTTCCGGCAATTCCTCAACTAAATCCTTACTAATTTTTTGATAAACATGACTTCCCCACGATACATTGGCTTTCATCATCTCAATATCTTTTCCAAGAAGCCAATAAAAACGGAGCATCTCATCATTTACCTTTATAGAAGCTTTTATCTGACTGGTTCTAAAACGATTGCTTACTTCAAATATCCATTGTTTATAACTATTACCAAATTCTCCCTTTGCCAGTATATCTGTCGTCTGTCTTCCCCTTCTTTTCTGCCGGTCTTTTTTATACAACGAACTTCTTTTATTAGTATACCATTTTATTTACAAAAAAACAGTCTCAAATCAATTGTAAATATATAATCAAAAAAGGACAGTTCCTACTGTCCTTCTTCTGCTTTTTCAGCCTCTGCTTTCTTCAATTTCGCCTGCTGCTTTTTCTGGATACGTTCCATCTCCTGCTGAAAGCTTATCATAGTGATTTCATCATTCAGCATCAGCATTCTGGCATCCAAATCCGCTACCATGCGGGCACATTCCACCAGCTCGGTACGAATATGACTGGGGGCATCTCCTTCAAATTTGTAGTGAATCTTGTGCTCTAAGCTCGCCCAGAAATCCATGGCTACGGTACGAATCTGTATCTCCACCTTGGTATCCACAATACGGTCCGAAAGATATACGGGTACCGTAACAATCATATGGTAGCTGCGATAGCCACTGGTCTTGGGGTAAGTGATATAATCCTTCACTGCCACCACCTTGATATCCTTCTGATTACGAATCATATCCGCCACACGGTAAATATCCGAGGTAAAGGAACAGATAATGCGCACGCCGGCAATATCATTGATATGGTTCACCATATTATCAATGGTGGACTCCAAGCCATGACGGCGGAGCTTTTTCACAATACTTTCCGGGGATTTGATTCTGGCCTTAATATGCTCAATGGGATTGTACTGATGCACATGCTGAAATTCTTCATTGAGAATTTCCATCTTTGTCTGCACCTGCCGCAGGGCGGCATTGTATATTAAATTGACCTCTTTCCAGCTGTCAATACTGTCATTTAGACCTTTTAATTCCATATGTACTCCTTGTCTGACACTGTTACTTACAAATCCAGTATACCACAATTCTCTCCCAAAGTGTATAGCTCCCACCAATTCTTCACCTTTTTTTAATTTTTCAGTTCCTGCGGCGCCTTTGCGAATGGCGCGGTGTGAACGTTAATCATTTTTCAACCAAAACATTCTATGTCACAACAAGGAAAAATATGCTAGAATAAGTCAAAACCACCGGAAAGGAATCTGAAACATGTTTCGACTTTGGGCAAAAGAATTTAAAGATAATCGAATGCTTAAGGATATGACCATCTGCGATGATTCTGTAGATACCAGAACTCACAAGATTTTTAATGCCATCAGCAAGGTATGCTACGCCTTTGACTTAAGTGAGCCTATATGGTTAGAAGCGAACATCACCCAATTTAAGAAAATGGGCAAGGTCCGCTTCCGCTCTGAAAACTTTATTGATCACATCGATTTTGATTATTTAGAAATCCATGTGATTGAAGAGGATTAATCCTCATATCCGTTAGGATTGTTACTCTGCCATCTCCAGGAGTCTGCGCACATCTCCTTAATGCCATACTGTGCTTCCCATCCAAGCTCCTCCTTTGCTTTTGCAGCATCTGCGTAGCAGGTGGAGATATCGCCCGGGCGACGGTCCTTAATCACGTAAGGAATCTTCACGCCGGTAGCTTCCTCGAAGTTCTTTACGATATCCAGTACGCTGTAGCCTACACCGGTTCCTAAGTTGTAAATCTTGAGACCTGCGTTCTCTTCTACCTTCTTCACTGCCTTTACATGGCCGATAGCCAGGTCTACTACATGGATGTAGTCACGGACACCGGTTCCGTCCGGAGTATCATAATCGTCACCGAATACGCCCAGCTCTTTCAATTTACCAACGGCAACCTGTGTAATGTAAGGCATCAAGTTGTTTGGAATACCGTTTGGATTCTCGCCCATGGTACCGCTCTTGTGTGCACCGATAGGATTGAAGTATCTAAGGAGAATCACATTCCACTGCGGGTCAGCCTTCTGGATGTCGGACAGAATCTGCTCCAGCATGGACTTAGTCCAGCCGTAAGGATTAGTACACTGTCCCTTGGGGCACTCCTCCGTGATGGGGATAAATGCCGGGTTACCGTATACCGTTGCGCTGGAGGAGAAAATGATATTCTTACAATCATGCTTTCTCATCACATCCACTAAGGTAAGGGTACCTGCGATATTGTTCTCATAATATTCCCAAGGCTTCTGCACGGACTCACCCACTGCCTTTAATCCCGCGAAATGGATTACCGCATCTATCTTTTCTTTTGTGAAAATGTCTTCTAATGCATCACGGTCTAAGATATCCGCCTTGTAAAAGGGAACCTTCTTACCGGTGATTTTTTCTACACGCTCTAAAGATTTCTCACTGGAATTGCAAAGGTTATCCAGTACTACTACATCATATCCTGCATTCTGAAGCTCTACTACGGTGTGGCTACCAATGTAACCTGCACCACCTGTTACCAAAATATTCATGGCGACCTCCTTTGAAAGTGACTTGTCTTGTTGTTAATAGAATAACGCCCCTGTGTCACAATCACAAGGGCGTTATGTTATGATTATCAGTCAAAATGTTAACTACAGAATTACACCATTCTCCTGCAGAAGTGCTCTCGCACTCTCCACGGAGTCCACACCGGTCTTATTCTTAATCGGCGCAAATTCCTTATTACGCACTACCTCGAAAGGAAGACAGGTATCTAACTGGTGAATCATATCCAGTACAAGACTCTCAAACTTGTAGCCATTAGGTTCTTCCGGCTTTACCAGTTCCCCTGCTTCATTCAGATAAGGAATCTTCTTCTCAACGATATGTAACGGAAGACTTCCATCCATAAGCTTTTCCAGCTCCTCTTCCTTGAAGAGGTAGTTCAGAATTACTCCAAAATTATATGCAGGCTCACCCTTGGCATCCTTAGCATTCATCAGATCTTCTGTCAGTTCATAGTACTCTACGATGGATGGCTTACCATCCTCCAGGCACATAACGCCTACCTTTTCATCCGGAGCATTCTTACGCACTACCTTCGCACCAACTACACAGTTTTTCTCAATGGTAGCACCTACAAATACAGGGTCAGCAATTCTCTGACACACATTGTCAACCGCAAATACGTTGAGCCACTCAATTCCGGCGCTCTTTACCACATCCAGAAGTCCTGCGTTTTTCAATGAGCTGAACCAGCCACCGTTTCCGTTAGGAGAGGTGGACAGCTTGCCCTTTTCCTCCAGATAAATCTTACCCTCATAATCTGTTGCAGCAGCCATCTCCTGCTTGAAGAAATGTACATACTCCTTATTGTAGCCGAAGAATTCCTTCTCTGTTAAGAACTTGATGGTAGCATCATTATTCTTATCAGAGGTCATGATGAACAGGTGAATCCAAGCATCCGCCTGCTTTACCACGTCCATCAGATTGTTCACCAGACACTCAAAAATGTATAAATCTCTGGTGATTCCCACATTGTACATACCCTTCGGATCATCACTTCCCAGTCTGGTACCCATACCGCCGGCAAGAAGAAGAGCCCCCACTTTTCCTTCCTTAATCGCCCTAAGACCGGTACTTAAAAAGCTTTCCTTATTTGTTTCAATCTCCTCCAGCTCCATAGCTGCAAGAGGGGTAATCTCCCCCTTCTTTACCAGCTCCTCTTTATTCTTGCAGCTGGCAAGAATACTCATATCCGTCTCTTCAATCTGGGTAAGAAGTGCTTCCTTCTCCGCGTCGGACAGTTCATCATAATACTTTAACACATGCTCCTGTCCGTACTCTTCCAGTTTCTGTTTTGCTGCTTCTAATGTCATTTTTCTTTCCCTTTCAATCATTTTCTCCCCTCGCAATTTATGCGAGATTTGTTAAAATCTTCTCTACGTCTTCCTTATCGTAAGGCTTGGTGATGAATTCTGCTGCACCGTGCTTAATAGCCTGAATCATCTTCTCCTTCTGACCGGCTGCGGTAATCATGATAACTACTGCATCCGCATTTTCCTTCTTAATCAGCTGCAATGTCTGGATACCATCCATCTTAGGCATGGTAATATCCAAAGTCACAAGGTCCGGCTTAAGCTCTTTATATTTTAAGTAGCCTTCCTCTCCGTTAACAGCCTCTGCTGCCACCTCATATCCAAGCTCCTCTAAAAGCTGGCGGAGCATCTTGCGTGAAGTTCTGGAATCGTCTACGATTAATACCTTTTTCATATGTACATCCTCCTATTCAACCGTAAGTTCTTTGCTCTTTGATAAGATAAGTGAAACTTCCTGACCCTTTACGACGATAGGAAGTACAAGCATATTCTGACCCTTTACACACTGAGCCTCCGGATAATACTCCGGCGGGCAAAGCTCTAAATTAATCTTCTGGAAGCTGAGTGCGGAAGCATACAAACCATTGATACAGTTCATCAGCTCACCGATAGCATCCAAAGCATCCTCATCCACTTTACCAAACTCTTCCTTCGCAAAAGTACTTGCAGTAGGCTCTAAGGCCTGACCCTGACCTGCAAATACGGTATACATGGGTGCATTGCCTTCCATGCTCTGCAGCGCAGCATTATTCACCTTTACCTCATCGGCAAAGTATGCCTTCTTGGTATAAGCATCATTGTCAATCAGTCGTACAATGGTTCTTACAGCGATACAAGCCAGCTCTTCATACTCTCTTGCTTCCATAGGAAGATATAAAGGAACAATTCTGTCCACATCATCGCTCTTTAAGTCTTCAATATCGGTATTGGAGAAATTGTTATCTTCCTGGAAATCCTTGATAAGCATTTCCAACTGAGATACCGTTAACAGCTGCTGATTCTCCAGACACTGTGCAAATGCAAGATAAGAGTTCTGCTGCTTCTTTAAAAGAGCCTCTACCTGTTCGCTGGTGAGATACCCTCTCTCGATAGCGATATCGCCGAAACGCTTATCCATAACTGCCTGCAGATTATTTACTCTCTCTGCATCACGCTCTGTCATAAGACCTTCTGCAATCGCAATAAGTCCAAGCTTAACACGAACCTTGCTCATCTCCTGCTTGATATCCGCAAACTGTGCCGGTGAAATAAGTTCTTTACTTACTAAATACTTTCCTACGATACTTGCAAACATATTCTTCCTCCTTGGTAAAATTCGGTACTTTTAGCATAATATAAAAATCTCAATTCGTCAATATTTAGTACTATTGAACTATGTCCGAAAGTTCCCCAAAAGTGTACCCCATTTCCTCCCATTTGGTCAAAAGTTCATCCATAATCTCTCCGTTGGTCTGGGAGGTATTATGTAAGAGTACAATTGCTCCTGGATGAATTCTGGATAAAAGCTTATCAAAGGCTGCTTCATGGGTGGGCTGCTTCTTTGTATCCCAGTCCATGTAGGCAAGGCTCCAGAAAAAGGTGTGGTATCCCAGCTCCTTCATCTTTGCCAGATTATCCAGCGAATATTTGCCCTGGGGTGGTCTGTAATACTTCACCATCTCCATACCGGTAAGCTCCTTAAACTTATCTGCATTGCTTTGCAGCTCTGTGACAATCTCCTCCTCGGATAAGGTGGTCATGTCGGGATGATTGTAGGAATGATTTGCCACCGTGTGGCCCTCCTCCACCATGCGGCACACCAGCTCCGGAGACTCCTCCAGATAATGTCCCACTACAAAGAAGGTTGCCTTCACATTATGCTTTTTCAGTGCATTTAAAATGGCCTCCGTATATCCCAGCTCATAGCCACAATCAAAGGTTAAATAAATCTCTTTTTCCTCAGTATCCGCCACATAATAGGCATTATACTCTGCCAGCTCCTGGCTGGTCTGCATACCGGTGGGTACACTGCCCGCATCCCCAAAGCCAAGTCCCCAGTTCTCTGCCTTTGCAAGTGCAGCTTCCTGCACCGTATTCTCCCCCACTACGGGCACGGACTTATCCTTTGTCACCGCAGCGCCCATCATCCCCAGGCAGAACATGGACAATAAAAAGAGCCCTAACAGTCCCAGCTGCCAGAGCTCCTTATGTGTACTATCATCATACTTCTGTAATAATTTTTTCATAGCTGTCCTCAGCGTTTTTTTACAGCATATGCACCGCCCCACGGATTAATGAATATATTTCAGTACTTTCTCCCAAACCTCTCTGTTATCCTTCCGTACCAGATTATTCACTTCCACCAGACCCACATTCATTTTATTCAGTCTGCCGTAAATGCCGGTGCCCCATGGATCCTCCCTGCCGATTTCATAGGTTGTAGCCATGATACTGCGGGCATTTTCCCCACCCATTCGTGAGGCCAGATAGCCCACCTCGTAAACATCATAGTTTCCGGGCTTTTTCATCTTGCAGGAGATAAAGATGGGCATGGACTTTCTCATTACCAGCACATCGATTTCATTGTCCTGGGTATCCATGGATTTATCACTTTTCCAGTCAATCACCACGCCCAGATAGGCCTCGTCAAAAAAGTCCAGGGACTTGATATAAATATACATTTCCAGCCAGATTCCATGGTTGACCATATACTGCTGGTATCTGGCATCCAGAAAACGAAATACTCCCGGCTCCATCTCCTCCACGAAGCCATAGTCCCGGAACTTACTCATTAAAAATGTGGAATTAATGCGCTTTCCGTTGTAAGTCAGCTTCTCCGGCACCTTGAAGGAATTGTACCAGCCCTCGTAGGAAATATGCTTAGAAAGATACTCCTGCAATGCATGCCAATCCGTAATTCTTGTAAATATAGCCTCAGCCATCTTACAAATGCGCTCATACTCCATGGGTCTGGGCAAGGAACGGGAATCATCCAGTCTCTTAGCCCCGATAGCCCGGAAATAATCATCCAGAGAAATATGATTTACCTTCATCAACTCTTCCCCTGTCAGCATATTAATCATACGCTCCCCGGGAATGTCCACATAAGTGGCAATGGCACCATTTTTCCTACAGGCATCAAAACCGGCCGCAATCATCAGCTCACTACCACCGGAAAACTCCATATATACCTGATCATTCCCGGCTGCCTGCCAGATTTCCGCAAGGCGCTCCTGCACATCCTGCATATTATAAATATCCACCGGATAATAGTAGACCTCCTTCACATGTCCCCAGGCATAGATAGCTTCTGCCACTGCCTTGATTTCCCTATGGTTTTCCTTCCGGTTATCCAGAAGGAAATATACCTTATCCGGCTGCAGGGTCTTCACCGGCACCAAGGTATTAATCAAATCCGTATCAAAAAAGTCAATTAAAATCATGTCAGCCTCCCGAAATGGAAAAATCTTTCTATTTTATCTTACTGCAATGGACAAATTTTTTCTACATGTTATAATCCCTTTATGTCTAATTTTTGAAAGGAAATACAAATGAACGAGAAAAAAACATTTATCACAAAACCTTTGGGCATTGGTCTTCTGGCCTGCCTTTGCTGCCTTTTGTGGGGCAGCGCCACTCCCGCCATCAAAATCGGTTATGAGTGGTTCGGAATCGCTGCAAACGACATCGCCTCCCGCATCCTTTTTGCTGGCGTGCGCTTCGTGCTGGCCGGTGTGCTGACCGCCATCTTCGGAAGCCTTATTGCAAAGAAGCCTCTGTTTCCCCAGAAGGGCTCCTGGGGTATGATTTGCAAGCTGGGCCTGGTGCAGACGGTGTTCCAGTATATTTTCTTCTACATGGGACTTGCTTATACCACCGGCGTAAAATCTGCCATCATCAACGGCTCCCAGACCTTTATCGCCATCATCATGGCCTGTCTGATTTTCCGTTATGAGAAGCTGACCTTACAGAAATTCCTGGGCTGTCTTCTTGGTTTTGCAGGCGTTATCGTGATTAACTTTGACCCCTCCGGATTAACCGGCGGCTTCACCTTTAAGGTCGAGGGTGCTATCTTAATCGCAGCTATCGCTTACGCTTTATCCTCCGCACTGGTTAAGAGCTATTCCCAGAAGGAAAACCCGGTAGTTCTCAGCGGTTATCAGTTTGTGTTCGGTGGAATCATCATGGTTATCGTCGGACTGCTTATGGGTGGGCGCTTATCCGGCTGGACCTTTAGTTCCACACTGTTAATGATTTATATGGCACTGATTTCCTCCGTAGCATACTCTGTATGGGGCATCCTCTTGAAGCACAATCCGGTAGGTAAGGTGGCAGTGTACTCCTTCACTAACCCTATTTTCAGTGTACTTTTATCCTTTGCGTTTCTTGGAGAAAGTTCCTCCTTCGGAATGGAGCTGATACTCTCTCTGGCACTGGTTTGTGGTGGTATTTACCTGGTGAACCGAGTGAATCAGTAGTTCTAAGGCTACGCCCCGGAAGGGCAGGGTGATGTAGCGGTTCCCGTGGGGCAATGGTCTGTCTGGTCACTCCCACTGCGTTTGCCAGTTCTTCCTGGGATATCTTATTCATTTTCCGAAGCGCCACAATTCTGGTTTTCATATGCTCTCCTTATTTGCAAAGTCTGCTTTGCAAATAAGGAGAGCATGCTTTTCAAAAAGCGATAAAAAAATAGACCAGAACAACGCTCCACTCATAATCATACACCTCCCTAATGTATTTCCCAGATTCTTCTGGAATAAAAATATGATTATACGAAAAAAGACGCATGTGAACCACATACGCCATAAAAGATAACTTTTTCAATTATTCGTTTTAATAAAAATTGCCCACCAAAGGGTTCGTTCTTAATCGATTTGATTGTAATATGTTATTATTCTTATGTCAATATCAAATCTTGAATTCTTTTCAAAATATCTTCTCTGTCTGTAATAACATTATAATAATTAGGATGCACACTACGACAAACACGCATTATATCTATTGAACGCATATCTGTAAATTGTAATCTACTTTTTCCAGCAGGTGTTTTATCTATTATATCCATTTCATATAATGGATTACATTCACCAGAATCTGGTTTAATAGAAGTTGTTGGTATTATGAGATATTTTGTGCCATAATCTTTTAAAATATAACACCAATGGTCATCAAATGTTTCTTTAGGATATCCACGCCTAAGATTAATATATGCAATTTGCCCCTCTTTAGGTCTTTCAGAAGGTGGCAAATTATATATTACATCAGACGGATTTTGTCCATCTTTCACTATTTTATTATGGAAGTAGGATAATTCATATAACCACTTATCTATCTCATCCACTAATTTACAAGGATCATCATAATGCCGTAACCCTTTTATTGTTTTCTTTATAAAACCTATCTTTGTATCTATTAATTGTTTTTCCTTTTCACTTAACATTCCTATATCACCAATCTTTGGTATTTTCCCTATTATATACTAATTCTTGATAGATTTCCATAGAACATTTGACGATTAGGCTATTTTTATCATCACCACTTATTGCCCACTTCTGACTTTCGAAGAAAAAGAAAGGGTATCTCATAAAGCATCATAGCTCCCCATCCAATCAAATATGCCCAGGGCAGGGCCATGATACCCATTTCAAAGATAAATACCAGTGGAATACAGGCCAGAAGTCTGGCTCCAAAATTAATCATACTGCTCCATAAAGTAATCTTCAAATCTCCCATGCCGCGGAAATATCCCTGCACCCCATTGGTGACGGCAGGTACCACGTACATAAAGGCAATCACCCGCAGATAGGATACGCCCATAGAAATGGTCTCTCCATCCTCTGTAAAAAGCATCATAATAGGTTCTGCAAAGAGCAGAAGCACCACTCCTGCCAGCACACCATACACAAGCTCTACCAGCATTCCGCAGTGGAATGCCTTCTTCACACGCTCCTTTTCTCCCGCGCCTCGGTTCTGTGCCATGACGCTGGTCATGGCGTGTCCGATATTCTGCTCAGGTATGTAGGCAAAGTCATCCACTCGATTAATAGCGGCAAAGGCCGCCGTTGCAGTCACGCCCATGGTATTTACGATACCCTGCACGCCCAGCTTACCTATCTGTACTGTGGACTGTTGCATAGCACTGACAAAACCATAGCTTACCGTTTCCTTTAACAACGTTTTATCAAATACAAGCCACTTCTTCCCCAAATCCAGTACCGGTATCCGCTTCTTAATATACAACCAACAAAAAATACAGCTAAGCATTTCACTGAGAACAGTACTTACGCCGCATCCATAGGTCCCCCAGGAAAACCACATAACGAAGACCAAATCTCCAACGATATTAATAATGGCACTGATTCCCAGAAAAAGAAGAGGCGATTTACTGTCTCCCAACGCACGCATGGTACTAGCAAAATAATTATAAATAAAGCTGAACACCAGCCCGCAAAGGATAATCCGCAGATATCCTGTCGCCAGCTCCAGAATCCCCTCATCCACCTGCATCAGTCGCAAAATCCATGGGGCAAGAGGCACTGCCACCGCCGTAATCCCCAGGGCAAACATGCAGCCCGCTACAAAGGCAGTACTCACCTGCTTTTCTAATCTTTCTATCTGCTTTGCCCCATAGGCAGTACCGATAAGCACACCGGAGCCAAGACAAATTCCCTGGGTAAAGAGAATAATCAGCGTCATAATGGGATTGCTGGTGCCCACTGCCGCCAGAGCGTCATTACTGACAAACCGCCCCACGATGATACTGTCTGCCGCATTATAGGTTAACTGCAAAAGATTCCCCATAATCAGGGGAATCGTAAACTTAATTATTAAGGGGAGGAGCGCTCCCCTTGTCATATCCTTGGTCGTACTCATGCAATAATACCACTCAGTTCCTGATAAAGTCTCTTAGCATAGCTGTCCGTCATTCCACAGATGGAATCCGTCACCAAAAGCAGGCGCAGATAGAGCTTCTCCCGCTCATTCTTCCCTTGACTGTAAATGCGGTAAATGGCCTTGTAATTGTCCGAAATCAGGCTCATCAGACGCTGCTGTACGGAGGTCATGGGCAGCTCCGTATCATATACTATCGCCGCACCTACGAAACGCTCCAAAAGAAAATACATATTGGTCTGGGCCGCAATCTCCAGCTTGTAAATAGTATTTGTGGTAAAGGCATAACGATAAGCGATATCCCCCAGCACGCCGGCTAAAAAGCCCACACTGCTGCCGGAGAGCAGCTCGCCCTTAAATTCTCCGGACATAAGTGCCTCGTAATTCTGGATAAAGCGGTCCGTAGCATAATTAATCATCTTGCCCTGTACCGATACCATCCAGTTCTGCACCGCATTCATCTCCGGATTACTCATACCACGACTGAGGGCCTGCTCGTAACGCTTCTCCAAAAGGCGCACCATACTCATGTAGTCCTCGGCATTGTCAAGAAGCCCTTCTCCCGCGCGCCTTAGCTCCGCCAAAAGCTTTTCGTAGCTGATACAGCCCTTTTTCACCGCATCCTCCACGTCCGCCGTCTTGTAAGCAATATCGTCTGCTGCCTCTAAGACAAAGGCCAGAGGATGGCGCTTTCCATAGGTTCCCAGACTTTCCTGGATAGAATCAAAGACCTCCTTCTCCGCATAATAATAGCCCATTTTCTTTGTACGGATATCCCCGCTCTTTTTATCAATCTCCACCGAAGATACCGGATATTTGATGATGGTGCCAAGGAGCGCCTTGGTCAGATTCATACCATTTTCATCCACCAGATAATGCAGCTTTGTCACTACTCTGAGGGCCTGGGTATTGCCCTCGAAATTCTTAAAATCCGCCTGCATCTGGGGAGTAAGTATCTCTGAAAGTGCGGCTCCCTTAAAGTCCAGCTTATCCAGATTTTCCGTAAACCACTCACGGATGACCGTTTCTCCAAAATGACCAAAGGGCGGATTTCCGATGTCGTGAAGGAGTCCCGCACACTGCAAAATATCACATACATCCGCCTGATACTGAGGCAGAAATTCCGGGTCCCTAACCTCCTTCAAGATCCTCTGGGAGATGTTCTGTCCCAGGGACTTTGCAAAAGAAGACACCTCCAGGGACTGGGTCAGTCTGGTGCGGATAAAATCACTCTTATCCAGTGGAAACACCTGGGTTTTATCCTGCAAACGCCGAAAAGAAGCGCTGCCGATAATGCGATGATAATCCTTTTCAAATTTACTTCTAAGGTCCGAAGAACCTGCCTTTTTCTTCACCCCGCGCATACGCTCGGAGGTCAACAATTTACTCCACTTCATACGACTCCTTTGTATTTATGCAAACCAGCTCTTAAATAATGCAATCTCCTGTGCATACCCCTCGTCTTCGTTAGGGGTCTCTAAAATAAAGGGCTTTCCCACAAGAAGAGGATGGGTGGCCACACGTTTCATTGCCTCCAGCCCAATCTTTCCCTCACCGATTTTCGCGTGTCGGTCCTTGTAGGAACCCAAATCATTCATACTGTCATTAAAATGAATGGCCTTCAATCTATCCAGCCCAATCACCTTATCAAACGCCTCCAGTACCTCATCCAGATGGTTCACAATATCATAGCCACCATCCCACACATGACAGGTATCAAAGCAAACTCCCAGCTTATCCGAAAGCCCCACCTGATCTATGATGGTGCGAAGCTCCTGAAAGCTTCTGCCAATTTCACTGCCCTTCCCGGCCATGGTCTCTAAAAGTACTGTGGTGGTCATTTCCGGAAAAAGTACCTGATTTAGCGCCTCTGCAATCAGAGTAATTCCCTTTTCCTCCCCCTGGCCCACATGGGAACCGGGATGGAAATTGTAATAGTTTCCGGGAGTATATTCCATCCGCTGTAAATCATCCGCCAGCATCTCTATACCAAACTGGCGGATATCCGCCTTGGCCGCACACAGATTCATGGTGTAAGGTGCATGGGCAACCAGTTTGCCAAACTCCTGCTCCTTCGCGTATGCCAGATACTTATCCACATCCGAGGGCACAATTTCCTTGGCTTTTCCACCACGGGGATTCCGGGTAAAGAAAGCAAAGGTGTTTCCCCCCAGCTCGGTAGCCTTCTTTCCCATGGCAAGATATCCACCGGAAGAGGACAAATGATTTCCTATATAAAACTTACTGCTCAACCTAATTCTCCTCATTATAAAAAAGTCTGTATGAGCATTACACCCATACAGACTTTATTATATCATACTTATTTGCTTTTTACAGATTTTCCTCACGTTTCTTTGCTACAACGCACGCAGTACCTGCTGCCATAACCATCAGTGCAAACCAGAAGAACATACTGTTTGCATCATCGGTCTTCGGTGAGGTTGCAACTACCGGTGCCGGAGTCTGCGTAGGTGCGGTGGTTGGGGCAGGTGCAGGAGTCGCTACTGCAGTATCTGTGTAAACCACTGCATAGGTTGAGAACTCATCGGTTTCAAAGGTCAGCATATAATTTGCCGCATTGTAAACTGCATCCAATACGGATACATTTCCATCATGAAGTCTTAATACCTTGTAGGTTCTGTTCATCTTACCATTGGTATTTCTAAGTTCTGGCGGCATTTCAAAGGAAACCTTAACCTTCTCAGAAAGCTTTGCATCTGTAGGTGCATCGCTACCAATCTGCTTCAGCAGCTGAATATCCAGATAAGTACCAACCTTCATACTTCCAAGAGCACTATCAAGCTTCGCTTTGTCCTCAGCACCGATGGTATCAAAAATATCTACTAACTTCAGAATAACATTTAAGATTTTTCCAGCCTCTAAAGCAGCCTTCTCTTCTACGGTAAATTCCAGCTTTCCTACAACAGCATCCTTGTCCAGAATCTGGCCCTTATAATCATTGTCAGGAGAATCCACTACTGTCTTCTCTACCGTCACCTCTGCTTCATAGCTATCGGTTCTTCCATACTGGGTCACAGTCACGGTAACCTTGGTGGTACCTTCCTTTACACCGGTAATGGCGCCATCCTCAGCAACAGTTGCCACAGAAGCATCTTCCACTGCATAGGTAACCTGCGCAGTTTCTGCAAGATTCTTTACTACCAACGCATCCTTAGCACCTTCCTTTACCGTAAGAGCTTCTACCGCAGGAGCATCTTTTAACCAGAAGGTAATATTTCCCGGATACTCAATTCTATCCATGTAATCCAGTCTAAGTCCAATCAGAATGCTACCCTCCTGTGCTTCCGTACCGAAAATCATCTTTGCAGGCCAGCCCTCCAGCTTTAAGAAAGCGGATGCATCTGCCGGCTCGGTGTAAGCACCATACACAGCAGTTCCCTTAGGAATATTGAAGTAGGTATCCTTAATCTCGGTTTCCCCTACGTATACGCAGATTTCACTTGCACATTCCATAGTTACCTCAGATGCATCAATTGCCGGATATCCGATTACATTGGTTCCATCCTTTTCCAGGGTGTACTTCATTACAGAGCCGTCATACATCTCAAAATGGAAGGTAATTGCTCCGTCCACTACGGTAGGGTCATTCCAGAAGCCGCTTAAAATAGCGATGGTTCCGGTCTCATAATCCGGAAGGAATGCACCACCATACTGTAAGTAATCCCACCAGCTGGAGTTTGGTCCAACCTTACCGGATGCCATGTATGCGGTAGCTCTTCTCACTTCACTTCCCTTGAAATCTACAGGAATCTTAATATCTGCGGTAGTTCCGCTGGTCTCGCTGGCTACTGCCGCATCATATTTGATTAAATATTCGTGCCAATCCGCACCGCCGGAGAAGGTAAATACCAAGTCCGCAAAGATACCATACTTATCACCCATTGCTGCATATCCGGCATTTACATATGCCTTGGATAAGGTCACAGTTGCAGAAGCTTCATCGTAGGTATAATCGGTACCTGCGGTAAGTCCCTCAATACCGGTAAATGTAAGTCCGTTTAAGGTAAGCTTAAAGGTTACATCTTCCGTAGCCTCTGCGTTAAAGAATACTCTGTCTAAGTCCGTGACATAAGCGCTTCTCTCGCTCATACTGGTCTCTAACATTTCACCAACCAAAGGCTTCTTCCAGCTATAATCGCCACTGGTACGATTAATTCCGGAACCGTTATCCCAGAACATGAGACATACATCTTTCGTATTTGCATAGTAGTTCATGTACTCATAGTACTTCAACTCTTCACCGGCCTGATTTACCTGTGAAGCACTATCATAACCAAGAAGTCCCCATTCTCCGACAACCACGCCGATGCCCTTGTCTAAGAACTTCTTCTGTAAGGTATCAAAGAATAAATCCACAGAATCTCTCGGTGTGTAATCCTCACCATTATTCTGCCATAATACTTCGTCAAATCCGGTCTTACCGATACCGGCACTATGTACCCACTCACTGTAGTAGTGCACGGTTGCCATTACATTTTCATCATTCAAGCTTTCGATAAAGCTGATGGTCGCATCACAATGCTGGTCACCATGATTGGTGATAAAGGTAGGAATAATAATCATTCTGGTTGGATTACTCTTACGAATAGCATCATAAGCTGCCTGATTTACCATATCCAGCTTTTTCTGTGCGGTAATATCTCCAGTCGCCTCAAAGGTAGGCTCATTGATGGTTTCAAAGCATACCTGGGCAGGCATATCCTTAAAGTAGTCTGCAAACTGCTCCCAAATCTTGGTAAACTTCACATACTCTTCACTTTCGGTATTGCCATCCCAGTACTTTAACCAGAGCCATGAGTCATGGTGTACGTTAATCATTGCATAGAGACCTTCGTCCACAGTCCACTGTACAACTTCCTTTACTCTTGCAAGCCATGCTTCATCAATTACATAGGTCTCTTCATTAAATCTACGATAGAAGGTAATCGGGATACGAATACTGTCATAGCCCTTTGCCTTTGCTGCCTGGATTAATTCCTTTACAACCACCGGGTTACCCCATGCTTCTTCACCTAAATCCTCCTCGTCCAGACTGGTGTTTACACCGTCAAAGGAGTTACCCAGATTCCAGCCATCGCCCATGGCCTTCATGTAGTCAAGGGATGCAGAATCTGTAACAACCACATCATCATCACCACTGCCGCCGGATACCTGCTTGGTGTAAAGCTTAATCAGGCTGGCATCTCCGTCAAATGCAAGATATGCATTATCACAGCTGCAAATTGCGGCACCTGACTCAAGACCGCTCCAAATATTTACAAGTCCGTTAGAATAATCTGTGCCTGCATATAAAACAGGTGCCGTTTCATAGGTTAATTCATAACCATTTACTACAATCTTATTTATGGTTACTGTCATTTCGCTACCGGCAATGGTGGAAACATAACCAAGGTTTCTCATTCCCTGCGCAGAGCTTGCAGACAGCTCAAAGGAATAGTCACCGTCACCATTTAACGCTACGGTTGCTTTGCTTGCTGTCCAGCTGGAATTATCATCCAACGCTTCCCATACAAATTCTGTTTCAGAAGCGGTATTTGCTACGGTTACTTCATACTTCATAGAAGTAATCGCTGTCTCTGTCCATTCCGCTTCGGTATCTACGCTTTCGTCACTGTCTCCGGTACCTTCGTTGTCGCCGGTGCCCTCATTGTCACTATCTCCAGCATTACCACCGGAAGTGCTCTGCGCAACATAAAGCTGAATTGCTCCGTCTGCTTTGTCCAATGCAAGATATGCACTGTCGCTTCCGCAGATTATTGCCCCTACGCTTACATTCCAGATATTGGAAAGACCATTGGAACCTTCCACTGCCTGTAAAACAGGGGCTGTTTCATAAGTCATTTCATAGCCGTTTACAATGACCTTATTCACAGTTACTGTCATCGCACTGTCACAAGGTGTAATATAACCAAGATTTTTCATTCCGGCTACGGAATTCACTGCAAGCTCAATGGTATAGTTTCCATCACCATTCAGTGCTACTGTGGTACTGGGACTACTCCAGTTCGCATCCTGTGCAGTAAAGGCAAAGGACTCCACATCTGCACCGGCAACCGCCACTTCATACTTCATGGAAGTAATTGCAGTTTCTGTCCACTGAACCTCCGCACTGTCTTCCTGACCAACATAAAGCTGGATTGCTCCATCTGCTTTGTCCAATGCAAGATATGCACTGTCACTTGCGCAGATTTTCGCTCCTACGCTTACATTCCAGATATTGGAAAGACCATTAGCGTTTTCCACATCCTTCAAAACCGGTGCTGTCTCATAAGTCATTTCATAGCCGTTTACAATAATCTTATTCACAGTTACTGTCATCGCACTATTACTTGGTGTAATATAACCAAGATTTTTCACTCCAGCTACAGAGTCCAGTGCAAGCTCAAAAGAATAGTCACCGTCACCATTCAGTGCTACTGTGGTGCTCGGACTACTCCAGTTTGCATCCTGTACTGTCCAGTTAAAGGACTCTACTGCATCCCCACCTGACACTGAGTTTGCAACCGTTACTTCATACTTCAAAGAAGTAATGGGTGTCTCTGTCCATGTAGTTTCCGCTTCTGCTGTCAGCCCGGATACCTGGATTCCGGTAATGAACAAAGCAAGTGCCATAACTACTGATAGAACTTTTCTTAGTTTCTTCACTTTTCCTAACCTCCCTATACATATATACGCAAAAAACATATAAAATTTACGCAATAAAATTGTAACAAAATCCCCTATAAATACCTATCGTGTTTTTTATAGATAAAGCAAGGAAAAATTTTACATTTCCCTTCATTGCATGCGCGCCATGGTACTTTGGGCTCATTATGCGAGTTGTGAGAGGCTGGGAGGGGATATAGGGGATGGCTGGCCGGGGGATATGGTGTGGTTATTTTTGAATATGGAGATATTTTAGAGCTTCTTAGGTTACTGCTCCAAAATCAGTGGAATCCGGGCACGGATGCCCGGATTAGGATGCACTGCGCATGGACGCGCATTGCATCCGACGCGTCGCCGCTCACACCCCCTCCGCAGTAACCTTAGAAGCTCTTAAATATCGGAGTCTGAAAAAATAACCACACCATATCCCCCGCCCGGCCCTACCCCGGATTCCCTCACAGCCTCTCCCAACACACAAAAAAACCCGCGAACCAAAGGTTCGCGAGGCGAAATTACATCGTAGCATCTCGAAGAGTAAGCTTTCCTTCTTTCATCAAGCGCAGATAATCCGGCGGAACTACAATTTTCTCAGGGGTCTCTACACCGCTACCGTACATGCACTTTGTGCTGTGGGTATCGGAGCCCGCTGTTACGGGTAAATCGTACATTCTGGCATAGATAATGGCTCTGTCATTAAATTCCAGATGGTCAAAATGCGCTCCATTGATGGCCTCCACACCATCCACATGACGGGGGAACAGCTTGATATGGTCAATGTAGTCCCTTTCTCTGAAGGGATGGGCATGCACAATGAAGCCACCGGCCTCGTGCACTGCATCGAAGGCCTTCTTGGGATGCCATTTATCGAAATCTTCACAGTCTAAGAGGAACTGCTTGTCGATATTGTACATCAGAAATTCCGCAGCCTTTACGCCATACTCCAGACCAAAGAATACATCCAGACCGATTTTGTCGCCCTCCTCCTTAGCTTCCTCATAGCCCTTGCAGAACAGCTCAATTTTCTCCCTCCAGGGCAGGCTTCTGTCTACCGCAGAATTTCCGTTAAAGAAATGATCCGTCACAAAAATGCCGGTGTAACCCTGCTCCTTATGTGCCCGGGCCATTTCTGCGCCGGTGCTGTGTGCACAGGCACTTCCCTGACTGGTATGAAGGTGTGTTTCATATTTATACATAGTAATCCCTTTCCTATTGTCTGTTAAAATAATCAATGCCCGCATCCGGAATGAAGTAGGTTCTGATGTAGCCATCCGTGGATACTACCACAAACTCACCTGTTTCCTCCAGAAAATATACATCGTCCCCATCCTCTGCTTCTATTTTGTGCAGAGTATCCTCATTGTATAATACCAGATTTGCAGCCTCCAGATATTCCTCCATGGATGCAAAGCCCATATCAATACCATGCTTTTCGTAATGACTTTCCCATAGCTCCTCATTTCTAAAGGACAGGTACTCTTCTACGGAAGGCGCCTCTAAAGAGGAACTCTCCTCCACGGGGGAAGAGCTCTCTTCTGAATAAAGAAGTTCATCACCGGTAGCAACATCCTCTACACTCTGGGATGGCTCCACCGCCAGGCTCTGCACCGGGCTTTCCGCCGGCGTGTCAGCGGGCTGTTCATTTCCGCCGGCAAACAGCAGCTCGTAGCCGATAAACAACACTACAACCACCAGCAAAATCACTTGTTTTGCATTTATTTTTCCATTTTTCTTCATCGCCGTAATCTACTTTCTTGTGTAAGTCACATAGGTATAAGGAATTTCGCCATCCACTTCCTTTTCTACCTCCCTGATCCACTCATCCTTATCAAATTCCGGGAAATAGGTGTCCCCTTCCACTTCCTTATGAATCTCGGTGATATACATCTTGTCCACATAGGGAAGGGCCTCTCTGTATACTCCAGCGCCACCGGAGATATAAGCATCCCTGTCTCCTGCCAGCTCGATAGCCTCCTGCACGGACTTTACGGTGTAGCAATTCTCCTGATCAAAATTTTTAGTGCTTGAAATTACGATAGTAGTACGGTTCGGCAGTGGTCTTCCGATTTCCTCATAGGAACGTCTGCCCATGATTACCACATTCCCGGTAGTCAGCTCCTTAAAGCGCAGCTGCTCTCCTTTAATCCTCCAGGGAATCATTCCATCCTTCCCTATCACTCTATTCTCCGCATAAGCGACAATCAATCCTAACATACGACTCCTCCAATCTTTAAGATTCTCTAAAATCCTCGCTCAATTGTAGCATAAAAATAAGAGGTGGTGTAAAATAAATCACAGGTTTAAAAAATAATTTAAATTTTTTTTCAAAAAATGTGACCAAAAGCATTTTTAATACGTTTTGTTATCAGAAGGGAAGAAAATTGACAACTATCACTTCAAGGGAAAAGCAACTAAATGATGCATATCTGGCGTATGCGGACATGCTCTACCATCTGGCTTTGTCTCATATGCAAAGTCGGGAGGATGCGGAGGATGTATTACAAGAGGTATTTTGCAAATACTATTCCAAAATGCCTTCCTTCACGGACAGCGCCCATGAAAAGGCCTGGTTCATCCGTGTGACCATAAATCAGTGCCGTGACCATCTGCGCCACAGGAAAATACGCATGTATACTCCGCTTCATGAAATTGGTGAAATCGCCGGACAAACTGGCATCACCGATGAGAATGCACTGGACGTGATGCAGCTATTATCCTATCTGCCGGAAAAGTACCGCAGTGTGGTCATCCTCCACTACCTGGAGGGGCTCTCCGTTGAGGAAATCGCCATGGCATTGCACATCGGAAAATCCGCCGTGAAAATGCGTCTTTCCAGAGCAAGAGAACAGTTACAAAAGCAAATTATGAAGGAGGACAGCCTTGTTTAACCAAACACAAATTGAAAGCTATCAGAATATAGCCGCTCCCGCTGGCCTCAAGGAAAGGGTTTTTGAGGCTTGCCAAAATACCCATGAGAAAGGCACTCACCTTCCTATGCAGACCATTTACCGGCTGGCTCCTATAGCCGCTTGTCTGGTTCTGTGCCTTGGCCTGTTTTCCTTTGCTTTCCAAAGTGAACGTCAGGCCTTCTATCTGACTATGGGAGAAATTACACTGGATTCCAGCGAAACCGAGCTTCCACCGCTTGTGCAGGAGGCTAACGCATGGGTGCGCACCATATCTCTGGAACCCAGAACCTACACCATTTCTCTTCAGACAAATCCCGATGCAGAAATTCTTTCTGCGGACGGAGACGTACTGTTGGATGAAGAGGGCAATGTAACCTGGACCGTTCCTATACCGGAAATGGATACCGTATTTACACTTACCCTTCAGGCAGGAGACGAAACCTATTTCGTACCTCTTACCTATCACTTGCAGAACGGCAGTTTTTCTATCAGCTGCCGGAAACAGTAGTTTATGAAAAGGAGATCATCTATTATGAAAAAATTATTATTATCAGCATTAGCACTTACTCTTGCACTTTCTGTAACCGCTTGTGGCGGAAAGGACGAAGCGCCTGAAGCAACTCCTACTCCCGAGCCTACCCCTATTGCTACCGAGGCTCCTGAAGCAACCGAAGCTCCTGTAGAAACCGAAGCTCCCGCTGAAAACGAAGCAACCGGCGAAACCGTAGGTTCTACCTTACTTGGTGTATTTAATGAGCTGGTGGCAGATGAAGCAGCAGGTCATGATGCACTTACCATTGCGGACAAGCTTGTTACCCACGAAAGCATCTTATTCTCCGGTGGTGCCATGGAAATTGAAGAAGGCTTCTTATCCGGCTTTGACAACTATGAGGTAACCGGCTTTGAGCAGGGTGCAATGTTCGCTCCTATGATGGGCTCCATTCCTTTCGTTGGCTATATCTTCACTCTTCCTGAGGATGCAGATATTGATGCATTTATGACCGGCTTAAAAGACAACGCAAACCTTCGTTGGCAGATTTGTGTAGAGGCAGACGAGATGATTTGTGAAGCAAACGGCAACACCGTATTCTTCTTAATGTGCCCTACCACCTTTGAACAGTAATTCGATTTTATTGAGGTAACTTTATATGTTATTTTCCAGCATCCCTTTCCTGTACTATTTTTTACCTGTGGTACTGCTCCTTTATTTTGCAGTTCCCTTTAAACTGAAAAACTTAGTACTGCTTCTCTCCAGCCTGTTTTTCTACGGCTGGGGCGAGCCCAGGTATGTGGTCATCATGGCCATTTCCATTACTGCTGGATATGTTTTAGGACGCCTTATTGAGGCCTCTCGCGGGAGGGGCCTTTCTAAGGTGTTTTTAATTCTATCCGTGGTAGCCAGCGTGTGTATGCTGGGGTACTTTAAATATACTGACTTTTTTATCAGCAACATCAATTCTTTAACCGGACTGTCCATCCCTTTACTTAAAATCGCTCTTCCCATCGGTATCAGCTTTTATCTGTTCCAGATTCTCAGTTATACCGTGGATGTATATCGTGGCACCGTTCCGGCCCAGAAAAGCATCATTAACTTTGGTGCCTATGTAGCATCCTTTCCCCAGTTGATTGCGGGCCCCATTGTACGCTACTCCGACATTGCCCTGCAATTGGAGCACCGTACCCATTCCTTTGAAAAATGTGCTTATGGTATCCGCCGCTTTATGATTGGTCTGTCCAAAAAGATACTCCTTGCCAACGCCCTTGGAGAGCTCTGCGACATTTTCCGGGCATCTGATGATAGGGCTGTGCTGTTTTACTGGCTCTATGCCATAAGCTTTACCCTGCATATATACTTTGATTTTTCAGGCTACAGTGACATGGCTATCGGCCTTGGCAAAATCTTCGGCTTTGACTTCGTGGAGAACTTTAACTACCCCTATATTTCGGGGAGTATCACGGAATTCTGGCGCCGCTGGCATATTTCCTTAGGCTCCTGGTTCCGGGATTATGTGTACATTCCTTTGGGTGGTAACAGAGTTCCCCAATTACGGTGGTTTTTCAATATTCTGGTAGTCTGGATGCTGACCGGCTTCTGGCATGGTGCCTCCTGGAACTTTATCTTCTGGGGTCTTCTCTATGCTGCCTTTCTGGTAATCGAGAAGCTGTGGCTGGCCCCATACCTGGACAAGTCACGATTTCTGCGCCATGTTTACGTAATGCTGATTGTCATACTTGGTTTTGTGCTTTTTAATGCCACGGATATGACCGAAGCGCTACACTATATCGGTGCTATGTTTGGCGCAGGCAGCCTGCCCCTTATTTCCACGGAGTTCACCTATTATTGGGGAAACTATGGTTTTATCCTAATCCTTGCAATCATAGGCTCCACGCCACTGCCAAGGCTTGCTGTGGACGCACTTACCCGGATGGGTGGTAATCGGACGGCAAAACTTAGAGACATTCTGGAGATTGTCTTTATGGCAGTTCTATTATTTATGATAACTGCGTACCTGGTGGATGGTTCCTTTAATCCATTTTTATACTTCAGATTTTAAGGAGGTGCCTATGTGGAATAGTATAAAAAATAAAGCATATGTGCTTCTAATGGGAGGCATGCTTCTGATTTTCACTTTCTGGGCATGGTTTAAGCCTGTGGAAGAGTACTCCGACAGCGAAAGACGTTATTTGGCAGACTTTCCCAAGCTAAGCACAGAGACGATTCTCTCCGGAGATTTTATGTCTGAATTCGAAACCTATACGTTAGACCAGTTCCCTCTGAGAGATACCTTTCGAAGCCTGAAAAGCTTCTCTTCTCTGTATCTCTTTCGGCAGTCCGAGGTAAATGATTTGTATGTGCATGATGGGTACATTGCCAAAGCAGAATATCCCTTAAGCGAAACCATGCTGGACAATGCGGGCAATAAATTCTGGTATTTGTACGACACCTATATGGCGGATACGGATGTGAATCTGTACTTCTCCATCGTGCCGGACAAGGGCTACTATCTCGCTCCCGAGGCAGGACAGCTTACCATGGACTATGAGCAGATGGTCTCTTCCATGAAGGAAATGACTTCCTACATGGAATACATTGATTTGTTCTCCCTTTTAAAGCTGTCCAATTATTACTACACGGATACTCACTGGAAGCAGGAGACGCTGCTGCCGGTAGCCATCACACTGGCCGGAAGCATGGGTACTCAGATAGAGACAAATTATGCGGTGAATGAGCTGGAATCCCCCTTCCATGGCGTATATTACGGTCAGCTGGCCCTTCCGGTGGAAGCCGACAAGCTCTCCTACCTGACAAACAATACCCTGGATAACTGCATCGTCACCAGCTACAACACCGGAATGCCGGTTGCTGCACAAATGTATGATTTTTCTAAGGTGGACAGTAAGGACCCTTATGAGCTTTTTGTAGGTGGAAATGATGCTCTTATTACTATCGAGAATCCAAATGCAACCACGGACAAAGAGCTGATTTTATTCCGCGACTCCTTTGGAAGCTCCATCGCACCACTGCTTGCCACGGGATATTCCAAGATTACGCTGGTGGATATCCGCTACATTCATCCGGGAATGCTGGGGAATTTTATTGCATTTGATAATCAGGATGTGCTGTTTATGTACAGTACACTGGTGCTGAATAGTAGTACGGCGTTTAAATAATCGTTTTTCGCCATTTTGTATAGAGTTAAGGACCTCTTTTCATTTTGAATTGAAAGAGGTCCTTTTCATATGAATAATATCTGATACGCATTATGTAGAAACCCGAGTTCGTAAAAGCTCTGTCTCGAACCGCGGAAAAGGTAGAGAATAAGCAAATATGAGGTTATATCTTAATTGGATGAAGATTAAAATCATTCTCCTTTCGTAAGAACAAGTCATGGAAGAATGGATTGCTATCATATTTATATGATATATATTGCTTAGGGTACAGACAGAAAAAGTGCTTGTATATACCCTGTTGAAGCTGAAAATCGGTACATTTTGAGGTGTTTCAGTTGCCAACTTGGGTCTATGAAAGGAAAATATCTTGTGAGACCCGGATTTTTCACAAAATCAGGGTCTTGCAAATCTGTTTTTCTATAAAGACCCAATTGCGACTTGTAAAATGCGTGAAAGAGACTTGATTTTTTTGTTTTTGGGTCTTGAAAGAAGTAAAGGCTATATAGACCCAATTTATTAAGAAAGAGGAACACAATTCCGAAAAGAGTAATCGGCCCTGACAAAACTCCATTGTTACTGCTGTCCTAATTTTGCACGTTTTCCCACCTTAATGTGCAAAATTTGCATCTATTTTTTCTACCCAAAACATATTATGATAAGTGCATATCAAAACAAACACATTATAAGGGAGTAACACTTATGGGGGACAATATTATGACAAATACTCAGTACCGAATGGAAATTGAAGAAGCACTGGCAGCATCCGACGATGCACTGTTTTATTTACAAAAGGCTAAGGATTCCTTGAAGAGTGCCCAGAACTGGGGACTTTGGGATATGTTTGGCGGTGGCTTAATCAGCACCTTTGTGAAGCACGACAAAATGGACATGGCACAGGCCGATGTAGAAAATGCAAGGCTGGCACTGGATAAGTTGAGCCGGGAGCTGGATGATTTAGATGATGTGATGAATATTGATTTTAAACTGGATGGTTTTACATCCTTTGCGGACTATTTCTTTGATGACTTTTTCTCTGACTGGTATGTGCAATCTAAGATTGGGGACGGACTTCACAAGATTGAAGAGGCCATCAGCAGAGTCAAGGGTGTGCAGGAGAAATTGAAACATTTGTAAAAACAAACACTTTTTTGCTTGCCAAATCAGCAAAAAAGTGTTACCTTTGCATTATAGAACTAGACAGGAGATCACTTTATGGAAGCAAAAATGACATATTCCTCTGCCGACTATGCACGACTGGAATTAAGACAGTTTGTCCAAGATGGTTTACAGGATGCTCTCAGCAAACCTCTTTTAGATTTCGATACCACCTTCGACGAATTGGAAGAAAGGTTTGGTGCCAATGACTAAATATCGCTTAACCCTTACTCAAAAGGCCAAGGACGATATCGTAGACATTGGCACCTATATCACTGAAACACTCTTATCCCCAGACACTTCAAAGAGATTTATAAAAGGTCTCCGCAAATCCATTTCTGAGCTTAAATTCTTTCCTTACAAATTTCCACTTGTTCAAGACGATTTCTTACAAAATCAGGGTATTCGTTGTATTCCCTATAAGAATTATTATGTTTTTTACAAAATTATAGAGCAATCATACACGGTTGTTGTTTTAAGAGTCGGCTATAATAAACGAAATTGGAAAAGTATACTCTCATGAGCTGTGCATGGTTAACGCGCAAACAGTGGAGTAGAAAAATATCTTTCCGCTGTATCCGGCAAAATGGTCACCACCGTCTTACCTTTGCCCAGTTTCTTAGCAAGGCGCAGAGCCGCAGCTACATTGGTTCCGCTGGAAATACCGCACATCAATCCTTCCAGACGCGCCAAATCTTTCGCCGTCTGCAAAGCTTCCTCATCCGAAATAATGGCAATATCTTCATAAATGCACTGATTTAAAACGGTAGGGATCACACCATCGCCGATACCCATCTGAATATGATTACCCACGGTGCCACCTGCTAAAATAGCAGCATTCTCCGGCTCCACTGCCCAGATGGTAATCTGAGGATTCAGAGCTTTCAAGGTCTCGCCGATACCGGTAATGGTTCCGCCAGTACCGATGCCGGAGCAGAAGCCGTCAATAGGGCCTGCCACCTGCTCTAGGATTTCCAGTCCGGTATGATGACGATGTACCGTAGGATTGGCCTGATTCTCAAACTGCTGTGGCACATACACCCGGGGATTCTCCTCCTTCATGCGAAGGGCAGTCTTCACACATTCATCAATACAATCACCGATATTTCCCGCATCATGTATCAGCACTACCTTTGCTCCGTAATGCTCCACCAAAAGGCGACGCTCCTCACTAACGGAGTCCGGCATGATGATTACTGTTTCATAGCCCTTTACCGCACCTACCAGCGCCAAACCGATTCCCTGATTACCACTGGTGGGCTCTACGATAATGGAGTCCGGCTTTAAAATGCCCTGCTCCTCCGCTGCCAGAATCATATTAAGTGCAGTTCTGGTTTTAACAGAACCGCCTACATTTAAGCCCTCATATTTTACCAGCACTCTTGCACTATCCTCATCTACCATTTTTTGAAGCTCAATAATGGGCGTATGACCAATAGCTTCTAACACGTTTTTATATATCATCTTCTATCTCTCCCCAAACTGTCTCAACCAGTTTTTTACAATTTTCTAAATTAAAATCCGGCGCCTGACTGACGATACGATTCTCCACCGCCAGCTCCTGGGTATAATCCTCCAAATAATATACAGTATATGCATCCCCTTCTGCAATGTGACACACAATAGGAATGGCGTCATACTCTTTTATGTAAACCTTTCCCATCTCATCCACGGACAGGGTTACATCGGCAATACCACCGACCATACGGTTCATGACGCCCTCTCTGGTTCCTGAGGTACCATTGATAAAATTACCGATGGAATAATACACCAGCATTTCATTTCCTGCCTCATCCGTAAGCCACTTCACCGGCTCAATTACATGGGGATGGGTACCAATAACCAGATCCACCCCTTGCTCCAGAAAAAGCTCTGCCCACCGTTTCTGCGCTTTGGTCTCTTCCAGCACATATTCCGTTCCCCAGTGGGGACAGACGATGGTAAAGTCCGCCAATTCCTCCGCTCTCTGAATATCCGAAATCACCTTATCCTCCTCCAGATAATTCACCACATAGGGCATATCCTCCGGGGGATTGATACCGTTGGTACCGTAGGTGTAATTCAAAATCGCCACGGAGATTCCGTCCTGCTCATACACATACAAATAATCCTCATAGTGCTCCTGCGAGCTGTTCATTCCCAGATAAGCAATCTCCGGATAATTACTTTCCCAGAATTCCATGCAATTTACCACACCCTTTTTCTTCTTATCCAGAGTATGATTGGTGGCATGCAGAATCACATCAAAGCCCGCTGCCACTTCTGCATCCCCCAGCTCATAAGGAGAATTGAAGTTGGGATATCCACTGATGCCCAGCTCCTTACCACCCAGAATAGTTTCCTGATTTACCAGCGCCAAATCTGCTCCTTCAATAGTGTCCTTCACATTGGCAAATAGATGGTCGAAGTTGTAGCTGCCATCCTCCTGTAGTCCCGATTCCACTACGCGCTCATGCATCAGCATATCTCCCACCATCACAATCTGTATTTCCGGGACAGGAGTTGGCGACGGTGTGGGAGATGGTGTGGGCTCCGAGGTAGGTGTGGGTGCCGCCGTAGGCACCTGGGTAGAAATGGGCTGGGCGGTAAGCTCCACCGGCCCGCTTTCTACAAGAGTTACACGGTAATCATCTGCTTTTCCACATCCGCAAAGCAGCCCCAGCACAAGGGGTATCCAAAACAATCTTTTCATTTTTACATCCTATCCGATATCCGGCGCATCCATAAAAGCAATTTTACCTGTGCGCTTTCCTTCGGTTTCAAATACAATAATTTCATTCTTTCCGGTCTTTAATAATGGTGCAGGAATATACAGACGCTTCTGGGGGCCGATTTCCCAGTATCTTCCCAGGTTAAAGCCATTTAAGAACACGCATCCCTTTCCCCAGCCATCCAGCTCCAGGAAGGTGTCTCCGGCTTCGTCCACCTCCAGTTCAAACTTAAAGAACGCCGGCAAACTTTCGGTATAGCCCTTGGAAAAATCCAGCTTCTCCACATGTTCCAGAGGAAGAGGATACATTTCCCAGCCATAGTGGATGTGCCCATTAACCTGCACACATTCTGCGATACCCTTACGCTGTCTTTCCATCAGAGGACCAAAGTTTACACGTCCCATATTTTCCACTAAAATGTCCATTCTTGCATTGTCCGGCAATGTGACTGAAACCTCTGCCTCCTCCAAAAGCTCCCTGTCATACAAGGTCACAACAGGCTTTCCATCCACAAAGACACCCGCTCTGTCGTTTGCTCCCCAGAGACGGATTTTACTTAAAGAATTTTCTTTCTTCAACCTGGTGGAATATAAAATATAACCATACTCCTGGTCACACTTTTCCATGCATATGGGAAAATTGCTCTGTATAGGCGCAGAGATATCCTCCAAGGCCTCCAATAAGCCCACCTTTTCCACACATTCCACTTCACCGTAAGCCTTCTTCACAATCTTGGTGGAAAAATCTACCTGTGGCAGCTCCGTATACTTACTTATCACCTGCTGGTAATCCAGATACTTCTGAGTAATATCTCCGGCCTCGGTAAGTACGCCGTCATAATCATAGGAGGTCACATCCGGCGTCAGCGCATCATAATAATTAGAACCGTTCATAAAGCCAAAATTGGTGCCACCCTCGAACATGTAGATGTTCACGTGCCCCAGCTCCAGCATTTTATCCAAATCGGCCGTACTTTCCTCCAGATTTCCGGTCATGTGGACGCCATTCCCCCAGTGGTCGAACCAGCCCACCCAGAATTCTGCACACATCAGCGGACCGCCGCCGGTATACTT
>JAFTXD010000141.1 GCA_017461775.1 Lachnospiraceae bacterium | reverse complement strand
CTTGTTCACCTAATCTTCCAAGTCGAAGTGCACGATTCAAGCTCCGAAGTGGTAATCCATTTTGTACAAAGGATTCTGCAAAAGAAAAGTAGGAATCATCTGCCCTGTAACCAATCACAACATCATAATCCTTTAAATCAAACAGAAAGTTATCAATGATATAATCACGGGCGTCCATCGCAATTTCACTGGAAAGCCGAAAGGTTCTGTTTTTTAATAAAAGCGCCATCCAATGTAGAATATTATAATACCCATCCAATAAATTTAGTATTTTTAAAGAATCTGAATTTAGAATATATTTATTAACAAAACCGTCCGTGTTCTGTTTGCATGCCCATTCCATTGCCATTGGTAATTCCTTTTTGCAGTAAAACACACGACCATAATCATTATTGGTCTTTCCATGTAAAAGCTCCGGCTTCTCAATCACATGGTCAGAACCATGTAGTAATTCTATTTTACCCATTCACGTTCTCCTTTACTATCATTGCAATGATATACTTGCATTGTATCATTGCAATGATAGTAAGTCAATATACCTCTCCTTATTATCCCCACAAAAAAAGGTTCTACCTGTACTTTACAAGCAGAACCCTTTTACTTTATTTTGTCGTACTTCCAAATCCTCCATTACGGATACCTTCCGCATCATCGTCCACGGTGATGCCATATTCTAAGAAAATTCCCTGGATAAAGCCCATTCCCGCGGAAATCTCCACCGTTTTTGCTTCCTTGGAATCGTTGGTAATCTTGGCCATGATATGACCTTCGTTATCAGAATAAAAATAATCGCTGTCGATAATTCCTACCGTATTATTCAGCTGCAAACGATACTTAAAACCCAGGCCGCTTCTAGGGTACAGCTTTAGCACCCAGTCCTCCTCCATCTCCGCACGAATACCGGTGGGAACCTTGATGGTTGCCCCAGGCTCTAAGGAAAAGGCAAAAGGAGAAAAGAAATCATACCCTGCACTTCCCTTGGTGGCACGCTTTGGCAGTTCTATGGATTCATAAATATCCCGGATATCTGCCTCGGAGTACTCGGGATAATCCTCCTTCACCACCTGCATAAACTGTTCTAAACTTACTTTATGAAATTTCGCTATTCTGCGCATGATTCTCTCCTTCTTCGTAATCCTCGCAATGAAGAATCACCCTATTTTCCTTTAAGGATGCCTGTACATCCACCACTCTCTGGTTACTGCTTCCCTTCCACAGAAGCTTCACATTCTTCTTTTCCTCCGCAAAGGGACCGTCCACCAGCACATCCAGATACTGCACTATCTCTTCCTTGCAGATATTCTCCCACACCTCACCGGTGTATAGCCAGATGGTTTTGCCGGGATACTTTGCCTTAATCTCTGCGGCAAGGGCTGTCACCTCCCGGATATTTGCCGGGTGCAACGGATCACCACCGGAAAAGGTGATGCCGGAGATATAATCTCTCTCCAGAATCTCCAAAAGCTCCGCTTTCGCCTCCTCATCAAAGAAAAGACCGCCCTCTGCGTTCCAGGTCACCGGATTGTGGCAGCCCGGGCAATGATGCTCACAGCCTGCCAGCCACAAAACTACCCGTAGCCCGTCACCATTCAGCATGTCGTCCTTTGTAATATTATGATATCTCATGTTATCACATACTCTTTCTCTCTTTTATCTCTGCCATCTTGGCCTCGTTCAGTCTGGTGTCACCATGCACTCTTGAGTAGGATAAATATCCATTCATCCTCTCAATCTTGGTCAGGTTATGACTGCCACACTTCGGGCACACATCCATCTCCAGCTCCTGATAACCACAATCATCACAGTAGGCAAGGGACAGATTCACACCCTCATAAAAGCCCATCTTCATGGCTCTGCGAATCAAGGTACGAAGTGCCTCCTTATTGTAATCAATGGGGTATTTCACATACTGAATCTTCCCACCATTGCACAAATCCCAGAACCGTTTCTCCAAATCCTGCTTCTCGATAGGGGTAATGTCCTCGGACACATGACAGTGAAAACTGTTGCTTACATAAGGTCTGTCCGATACCCCTTTCACAATTCCGTACTTCTCCCGGAACTGGGTCACTTGTAAGCCACAGAGATTTTCCGCCGGCGTACCATAAATGGCATACAGATTGCCATCCTCCTTCTTATACTCTGCCACCTTATCATTAATATGCTGCATTACCTCCAGCGCAAAGGCACCATCCTCCACCAGAGATTTCCCATTATACAACTGCTGCAGCTCATTAAGTGCCGTAATACCAAAGCTGGCCGTTGCCATCTTAAGAAGTGGCTTAATCTTGTCCGAATACTTCAAGTTTCCCTTATAAAATCCCCCCTGACAATAAGCCAGTGGATTGGTGGAGGCACGGAGCTCTCCCAGATACTCGTAGGTCCGGATATGAAGCTGACGAATCATATTCAGATAATAATCCAGCACCTCATAAAAATCCTTCTCCTCTTCCCTGGCCTTGGCAAGAATCATGGGAAGATGCAAGGAAATGGCACCGATATTAAAGCGCCCCACAAATACCGGTGCGTCTCTATCATCCGCCGGAGACATTCCGCCCCGCTCATACCATGGGGAAAGAAAGGCTCTACAGCCCATGGGAGAGATGATTTTCCCATATTTCTTATACATCTCTGCCACATATCCCTCGCCGGTAAGGCTAAGATAATCCGGGTACATGGTCTTGGCCGAACAAGCTACCGCTGCTTCAAACAACTCCTCCAGCTCCATACCCGGTCCATGAAGATTTTCATCATATAAAAAGATAATCTTCGGAAAAAGCACCGGCTTCTTACAGCCCTTCTTCCCCTGTCCCTTCCTACGTACATCTAAAAGGGTCTTGGTGGCAAGCTTAGCAAATATACTTTTTCCTGTTCCCGCCGTCACGGAGATAAAGGGATAATCTCCACGGCTGCTTGCCACGGTATTAAACTTATATTCCCAGCCCTGAAAGCCCTGTTCAAATTCCTTGGACAAATCCTTATAGGCCTGTTCTATCGATTTCTCCTCAGGCACTCCGAGGGATAAATACTTGTCCACATAGCGCCTGTAGGATTTCTCCGCATAGGGCTCTAAAAGATTATCCACGCTGGGCACTGTAAAGCCGCCGTATTGCTGGCTGGCCGCCGAAAGCACGATATCACCGATAACGTCAAAAGCCACATCCAGAGAGTTGGGCTCATTGTACCAGATATTGCCCATCTCAAAACCGCCGGAAAGCACTGCCCCTACATCAAACAGGCAACAGTTCATGGTATCTCTTCTGGCAGACATATCATGAATATAGATATATCCGTCATGACTGGCCTGTATCTCCTCCTGGGTCAAAAAGAACTTCTGGTACAGAGATTTATTAAACTGGTTAAAAATCAGACTTCGCTTGGTGGACACCAGCGCCGAATCTGTGTTGGAGTTTTCCTTATCTCCGATGTACATGATGGACTGGCTCTTGGTATACACATCATCCAACATGCGCACAAAGTCCTGCTTGTAATTGCGATAATCCCGATAGCTCTTTGCTACCACCGGCTTTACCTCTTCCAGCGCACTTTCCACAATATTGTGCATGGTGGCAATGGGAATCCGCTTTGCCTTAGAGGCATTGATTTTCCCGATGACATGACGGCAAATCCGATGCTTCTCCTCCTCGGAAAACTCCGTCATGGCCCGATATGCACTTTTATTGACCGCACTGATAACCTTCTGCACATTAAATGGGACACGACTACCGTCCTTTTTCACTACATGTACCACATTATCCGGCTTATAGATTTCCCCAAAATCAAGTACCTGTTCACCCATACATTTTACCTAAAAAATATTTGCCTCTTTTATCTTCGCAATTGCATTTTGTATTTCTTCCACAGGGAGCACCAGTGCAAAACGCACATATCCCTCCCCCATTTTTCCAAAGCTGCTACCCGGAGTACAGAGTACACCGGTCTTATCCAAAAGCTCCATGACAAAAGCCACATCATCCTTACCGAATTTCTCCGGAATCTTCGCCCAGGCAAACATGGTTCCCTGGCTCCTTTCAAATGGCCAGCCGCTTTCCGTAAGACCATCACATAAAGCATTTCTGCGGGCTTCATATGCTGCACACTGCTCCTTGATAAAGGTGTCCGGTCCGTTTAATGCAGCCACCGCACCATACTGCACCGGAAGGAAGGTTCCGTAGTCAATCTGGGAACGAAGCTTCTTAAAGCCTGCTACTACTTCCTTATTTCCTACTAAAAATCCCACTCTGGCACCGGTGTAATTGTAGGATTTGGATAAGGAATAAAACTCTACCGCTACCTCCTTAGCGCCATCAAAGGCAAGGATGGATTTGCCCACCTTACCATCATAAATGATGTCAGAGTATGCATTGTCATGAATGATGAAAATATCGTTCTCCTTCGCCCAGGGAATCAGTTCTTCATAAAAACTGTCCGGCGCAGTCTTACAGATGGGATTTAAAGGATAGGATACAATCATAATCTTTGCAGGATTTGCACTATCCTTACCATATTCCTTTGCAATCTCTGCAAGATCCGGCAGATACTCTCTCTCCGGCCTCAAATCATAGGTAGCCATTTTCGCTCCCGCAAGAGATGGTCCCACCGCAAAAATAGGATAGCCCGGGTCCGGTACTAGTACAATATCTCCCTCGTCAATCAAGGACAACCCAATGTGGGCAATTCCTTCCTGAGAACCGTACACACTCATAAATTCCTCTGCGGTAATTTCCACACCATATCTCTTCTGATAACGGTCAATCACCGCCTGGGTAAGCTCCGGAATATCCGCCAAGGCATACTTATAATTCTCCGGCTTGGTAGCAGCCTCTGCTACCGCATCCATAATGTGCTTTGCCGGCTTAAAATCCGGGGTTCCTACGCTGAAGTTAAATACCCTTTTGCCGCTTTTTTCCACCTCATTTTTCTTCTCATTCAGCACTTGGAAAATTCCCTCGCCAAATAAGCTCATTCTCTTTGCCTGTTTCATAATTATCTACTCCTCTGTTCTTTCTCTATAATCATTTGCCAGATTCAGCAATCTGTTTTTATACTCTTTCCGCACTTTTTCCGAGCCTTCAATGGTGATTCCGCCGCCGATACCGCAAAGCCAACCGAAGAACTGACCGCTCACCAGTACATTTACTCTGGCACGCAGAAAATCACCGTCCTTCCGTATAGAGATATCGGTTCCGAAACGGTCAATGACCACGCCAAGAAGGTCCTTTTGAAAGCGAAGCGTCACTGTTTCCTCTTCCCCACTGTACATGCCGAAGGCTTTACCCACATACTTGGGCAAATCGATTCCCTCAAAGGCCTCCCTGCCCAATCGGCTCTCTTTAGCCATCTCCACACTATCCATCTTGTCCACACGGTAATGCTTTATTTTCTCATCCTTTTCATCATAGCCCAGGAGATAATAATTCTCTTCCTTCCAGATTAATGCCCAAGGGCTGATTCGATATTCCTGCCCCTCTTTTCTGGGTACCAGCTTTTTCTTCTCATCATAGTCCAGATAGATAAAGGAAATCTTCTTATTCTCAAAAATCGCTTTATGTATGGTGTCCACATGATAAAAGACACTTTCATTCTCCGTCTTCACCCGACCGGCCACAAAAACCTGTCGTTGCAGCGTATTCCCATCGTGCTTACTGGTCAGCTTCTCCAGCTTCCCGATAAGCTCCCGGGATTTTTTCGCAGTAATGAATCTGGAAGACTGTACTGCGTCCACCAAAAGCTTAAGTTCTGCCAGTTCAAAATCTCTGGAAGCCAGATAATATCCGCCACCGCTGCGATTGTCCTTCTGGATAATATCATACCCAAAGTCCACCAGCTGCGCCATATCGTTATAGATACTCTTACGCTCCGCACTCACCCCATGGGACTCCAGCTGTTCTATGAGCTCCCTGGTCGTGATGGGATGATTTTCGTCGGTCTGCTCGGAAAGTATTTTGATAATATATAATAATTTTAGCTTCTGTCCCGCGCCCTTGGCCATCTTTTGTATTACTCCATTCCCAGCACCTTAAAAAGCTGCTCTAAATGCGGAATATCCGCTACCATTTTGTATTCTTCAACGGCTGACTTTCTGCCCGGATTGAACCAGCAGGCATCCACCCCTGCATTATTTGCCCCCTGAATATCACTGGTCAAGGAATCTCCCACCACCAAAATCTTAGATAAATCCTTTTCCGGTATCCGAGCAAATACCGCATCGAAAAATCCCTTTCCGGGTTTATTCACACCAATCTGCTCTGAAATAAAGATACCGTCCATAATATTTAAAAAGCCGGATGCAGAAAGCTTGGCATGCTGAGTAGCGGTCACGCCATTGGTGATGACATACTGCCACACCTTCCCACGCAGCCTCTCACAAACCTCCTTAGAACCGGGAATATAAGCATAATGCTTCCCAAGCTCTACCTGAAATACCTCCCGATATTCCGCAGGGGAAATATGTGCAATCCCATACTTCGCAAAAAAATCCACAAAACGACCGTTTAACAGCTCCCCTTTGGTCACCTCTCCAAGCTCTAATCGCTTCCACCAGGAGTTATTGATTTTATCATAGGCATCTATCTTCTCCTCATCCAGAAAATCCGCCATGGCAAAATGTTCAAAAGCCGCCTGTAAAGCCTTCTTCATGGAATATTCAAAATCCAGCAGCGTATTATCCGCATCCCACAAAATTGTTGTATACTTCATGTAGCGTGCTCCTTATCTTAATGCAAGAAAGCGAGTAGGCTTTTCCTACTCGCTATCACGTTTCTTCGCATCCTTATTCTTGCGGAGCATCATGCCCACCACGAAGCCTGCCGCAGCCACTGCTAAAATCACAAGCATTAACACACCATATGATAAAAAAGTATTTACAAATGCAACCATAATAAACCTCCATTCATTGGTACTTCTATTGTAACTCTAAGCGAAATCAGCGTCAAGTCAGTTTCCATATTCCTTCCCTGGTAAAATGCTCCGCCTGAGCATTGGCTTTTGCAATAATATCCTCTTCATAGCCCATAATCTGTAACAGCTTTATGGCGTTACGGGTGGTCGCCTTGCCCTCTTTCAATAAATAACTAAAGGACACATCCCCATCTGCCACCTCTTCATCAAAATGATAGTTGTCATAATAGTCCTTTAACAGTTCCGTCAGTTCAATATCGTGGGTGGCTGCAAAGCAAACAATTCCCTCCTGTGCCATATTTTTCAGTATCTGGCTGGAGGCTGAAATTCGCTCCACCGTATTGGTTCCACGAAGCACCTCATCCAAAAAGCAGAGAATTTTCTCTCCACGCTTCTTTCCATCCAGCACACGTTTGATAGCCTTAATCTCCGCCATATAATAGCTGTCCCCTCCCTCAATACTGTCCTTTAAGGACATGGAGGAATAGAGCCTAAAAAATGGCATTTGAAAGCTGTCCGCACAAACGGTATAAACCGTCTGTCCCAGCAAAGCCCCCAGCGCTACACTACGAAGAAAGGTAGATTTACCGGAAGCATTGGAGCCGGTCAAAAGCACTGCTTTGTCCGTTGTCAGCGAATTTTTTACCGGCCTACTTAAAAGAGGATGATACAGCTCCTTCATCTCCATGGCACCCTCTGCAAACTTTGGTTTACAATAACCGTTTTCCAAGGATGCACGGAACATTCCGATGGAAATGGCCGCATCCAGAAAGCCCATATAAATGCAAAGAGCATCAATCTTATTTACATTGCGGCGCATATTTTTAATGGTTCTGTTAAAAATGATGATATCAATATGGAAAGCCATCTTCACATAATCGATAAGCACATCTAAAGGACTGCCCTTTGCAGCTTCCTGCTTAGAATTGTACATCATAATGCTGCTTCCTATAGAACCCTTGGTAAGCTCCAGCTTCGCCCTATCAATATTTTTCACAAGCTCCGGACAGGGTGCCAAACCGGTCTGCTTCACCTTGCCGGAAATATGCATCAACCGAAGAATGTACCCTATACTGGTAAGGTATGGATCAATATGCTTTTTGATACCGGTATATGTTATTATCTGATACATCATGATAGCCACAAGGCCGATAATTCCCACTTGTGTATAAAAAAACAGACAAAGGGCAAATACAATGTAGAGCCCATTCACAAGAAGCTCCTTTTTGTTGGAACAATCTCCGATGGAATCCATATTGTCCAGATAATCATATAAAGAGTATTTCCCTGTGGAACCAAGGTCATTCATCAGAAGCTGAATTTCCACACGCTCCTTTTCATGCTCCATGTAATAGTCCACAACCTTGTCTAAATATTCCAGCTCCCCATCCTCCGTGTTTGGTGTACGAAGCAGATAATACAAATACTCCTGTCCTGTGGAGGAGTAAGTGTAATCCATTCGCTGAAACACCTCATCCATATCCAGGTCGTTCCAGGTAATATCATCAATCTGTCCCTCCTGAGGATGCTTCCAATAGAAGGTGGGAATCCGCACGAAACGTTCGATTTTCACCGTTTTCTCCGGTAATTTTCCAAAGCTCCCCTTCACCTTTTCCGTAAACCATCTGCGGTATCTTCTCTCATACAGTTTCCCTTGTACGTATACAAAAAGCACAAAACAGCCAAAGGCTGCAAAAAATACGATATACTCCATTTCTCTTATAACTCCAGTTTCTCCAAGGTATCCTGACAAGCCTTATAAATATCCCCCGGCTTTTCTCCTACGTTAAACTGTCCATCCTTATATAATATTTTACCATTTATCATGGTCATCTTTATGTTGGCTTTGCTGCCACTGTATACAATGTTCTTAGCAATATTATGAATGGGCTGCATATTGGGCTGCTGCAAATCAATCATAATAATATCCGCCTTCTTCCCCTTGGCAAGAATATCCGTATCCGGCAAATGCATCACCTTAGAGCCGTTCACAGTAGCCATTTTCAAAATCTCCATTGCATCTACGCTGGTGGCATCCATCTCTCTTAAGTTGGATAAGGCAGATACTAAAAACATCTCCCGGAACATGTCCAGACAATTGTTGCTGGCCGGACCATCCGTACCGATAGCTACGGGAATCTTCCTTGCCACGTACTCCTTTATCGGTGCCATACCGCTGGCAAGCTTGGCATTGGAGGCCGGATTGGTAATCACGGAAAGCCCTCTTCTTTCAAAGATTTCCATATCCTCCCCTGTCATATGCACACAGTGATATCCACCACCGCCATAATCAAACACCCCCAGAGAATCCAGAAATTGTGTAGGTGTCATGCCATAGCGAGCCTTACACTCTGCCACCTCCTGCTCCGTTTCCGAAAGATGCAGGTAAATGGGTGCTTTGTGCTTATGAGCCAGCTCTGATAACTTTTCCAAAAGCCCCCTGCTACAGGTATACTCCGCATGACATCCCATCTGATAGGTCAGAAGTGGGCTACGCATATTAAAGGAAATGTACTCCTGCTCCAGCTTCTCTATGGAGGAAGTAAAATTATTCAGTCCACTGACCAGTACGCAGCGCATCCCCATATCCATACAGGCCTTGGCTGTAGCCTCCGGCGCAATGTACATATCAAAAATGGAGGTCACACCTGCGGTAAGGTATTCCAATATCGCCAGCTTCACAAAGGGATAAATATCGTATGGTGTCAACTTGGCCTCCGCAGGGAAAACCTTCTCATTCAGCCATTTGGAAAGAGGTAAATCATCCGCATAGGACCTTAAGAACGTCATCCCGGAATGGGTATGACAATTCTTGAAGCCCGGCATCAGAAGATTCCCTTCACAGTCCAGCTGATAATCCCAGTTAATCCGGGGCAAATCCGGCATACACATATGCTCATCAATTTGACTTTGCTGGTCAATATATGCAATTTTATCATTCTTAATCCATATTTCTCCCCGGAAAATCTCTCTTCCCTCTTCCATGGTTAAAATACGGGCGTTATATAATCTGATGTTCATCTTTCTCTTAACTTAAGCCTCCGAATCCCATAGGTAAAAGCTCACTTAATGTAAATATTTTATAGTCTTTTGTCTCCCTTGCCACAATAATCTGAAAGTCCTGCCTGCAGAATTCCATCATTACCTGCCTGCAAATCCCACAGGGGTAGGCATAATCCGAAAGGCTGTGCTCCGCGACCTCCTCCGGCCCACCTACAATGGCAATGGCAGTAAAATCCTTTTCCTTTTCACTGACTGCTTTAAAAAAGGCTGTCCGCTCTGCACAGTTGGTGACACCATAGGAAGCATTCTCAATATTACAGCCACCATAGATTTTTCCGGTGTCCGTCAAAAGTGCCGCTCCCACCTTATAATGAGAATAAGGACTATAGGCCCTTAAGCGATACTTCATAGCTTCTTCAATTAAATTCTTAATCTCTTCTTCCCTCACAGTTCTTCTCCTTAAGAAAACAAATATGCAAACTGCTTTATCACCTCAGACACCAGCTTCTGAAACTTAGGTGCCGCCTCGTCCGCCGCCTGCTGCACCTCTTCATGGCAAAGGGGCGAATCCGACATTCCTGCCGCCAGATTGGAGATGCAGGAAATACCACAGATTTTCATACCCATATGATTTGCCGCAATGGCTTCCGGCACCGTACTCATGCCCACCGCATCTGCGCCAAGCACCTTCAAAGCCCTGATATCTGCGGGACTTTCGTAGGACGGACCGGTTAAATAGGTGTACACACCTTCCTGAATGTAAATATCATTTTCCTTGGCAATTCTACGAATGACATCCTGTAAATGCATATCATACACATGGCTCATATCCGGGAAACGCACCCCCAGTGCCTCTTCATTTGCTCCAATCAAAGGATTGGGTGCAAATAGCGCGATATGATCCTTAATCAGCATTAAGTCCCCTGCATGGAAGGAGGAATTTACGCCACCTGCAGCATTAGTTACGAAGAAAATCTCCGCTCCCAATAGCTTCATTAATCGGATTGGAAGCACTACGTCGGAGATATCATATCCTTCATAGTAATGCACTCTTCCCTTCATACATACCACCGGCGTCTCTCCTACATAACCGAAGATAAACTTTCCTGCATGCCCCGGAACGGTGGAAACCGGAAAGCCTTCTATCTGATCATAAGAAAGCTCATATACCACATCGATTTCCTTAGCAAAATCTCCCAGCCCTGAGCCAAGCACCAATGCTACCTTGGGTACAAAATCCGTTTTTTCCCTTACACAGTTTAAGCAATTCATTAACTTATCGTATACTTTTCCCATAATAAAAGACCCACCTTTCCTATTTATGTATAGTATACAAAAGGTGGGTCTGAAAATCAATCGTCAGATAATAATACAAACGATTCCGCCATTGGAGTCATTGACAACCTTTTGCATGGTATCTTGCAATTTTAGCTGACATTCCTCTCCAAGAGTGGTGATTTTGGTTGTTATTCCGTCACTAACAAGTTGCTCTACCGTTTTACCGAAAATGTTCACATCCCAGATGCTGTTTTCTTGGGTATCCGCGGTTTGCAGATACTTCATCAGATCCTCTGCCTGCTTCTCACTTCCTACGATGGGAGCAATCTCTGTCTCAATATTGGCGCGAATCATATGTACCGAAGGACTGCTGGCTTTAATCTTCACGCCAAATTTACCGCTATGACGAATCACCTCCGGCTGACTTAAAGTAATTTCCTCCCTGGCCGGCATCACTACACCATAGCCCTTGTAATGCACCGCATCCATGGCATCTGCCACCTTAGTATACTCATTTTTCATAAAAGTATAATTCTTCAGCATGGTAATGAGTGCATAATCGTCCGTAATCTGCTCCCCAACCATCTCACTTAAGATTTGATAATAATAGGATGGTACCATTTCCACGTTTACCACTACTTCTCCATCGGAAACGCCCTGCTTTTCTATCATCACCTTACTTACATAAGGATTCTCCATAACCATGGGCTTATTCATAATATCCCTGATGGTGCCGTATTCCTTCATGATATTCTTAAGCCCCGCAATCATACTCTTCTTAATCTCGTGGTCAACGGGCAAGGATTCCACCCAACAGGGAACTTTGAAGGCGATGCTGCGGATGGGAAATTCAAAGAGAACACTCTTTAAAATATTCGTCACATCATCCTTGTTTAACTGCTCACAGTTCACGGGCAGCACGGATACGCCGTATTTTAAGCCAATCTCCTCCGCCAAAGCTTTCGTCTCCGCCTGATAAGGCTTATTTGTGTTTAGAAGCACTACAAAAGGCTTTTTTGTGGCCTTCATAGCCGCAATGGTCTTCTCCTCGGGAACAAGATAATTTTTCCGGGAAAGCTCTCCAAAGCTTCCATCCGTGGTAATCACAATTCCGATGGTGCTGTGCTCCTTCATTACCTTATCCGTACCGATTTCCGCAGCCTTGGTGAAAGGAATTTCCTCGGAAAACCAGGGTGTCTTCACCATGCGCTCCTTTTCCTCCTCCATGTGACCACTGGCGCCTTCCACCATATAGCCCACACAGTCAATAAGGCGTACCTTCACCTCCGTATCCTCTGACAATCTCACCGTAGCCGCTTCCTTGGGGATAAATTTGGGCTCCGTGGTCATAATGGTCTTCCCCGTTGCACTCTGGGGCATCTCATCTACCGCCCGACTCTTTTCATATTCATCAACAATCCCCGGAAGCACCAGATTTTCCATAAAACGCTTAATAAATGTGGATTTTCCGGTGCGGACAGGCCCTAAAACCCCTATGTAAATCTCACCACCACATCTCTTCTTAATATCTTTGTACAAATCAAAACTTTTCAATTCTTCCATAAAAAATCCCCTTCCATACTTACAAAAAGTATATGAAGGGGAAATTCGAATTATAACTATTTTACAACAACTCTCTTAAAGCTCTTCTTACCACGCTTTACAATGAGACCTTCCTCACCGAAGGATTCCTTTGTGTAAAGAGTCTTGATATCGGTAACCTTTTCACCATCCACGGTCACGCCGCCCTGCTCAACAGCTCTTCTAGCCTCAGAACGGGATGCACAAAGACCTGCGGTAGCTACCACACCAATGATATCGATAGCACCGTCTCTAAAATCTGCATCGGTCAGCTCAAAGGTAGGCATATTCTCTGCACTTCCTGCGCTGAACAACGCCTTTGCAGCCTCCTGCGCCTTTGCAGCCTCTTCCTCACCATGCACCAGCTTGGTTAATTCGTAAGCAAGGATTTCCTTTGCCTGATTTAACTGTCTGCCTTCCCAGGAATCCATCTTCTCGATTTCCTCTAAAGGAAGGAAGGTCAGCATACGGATACATTTTAAAACGTCAGCATCTGCCACGTTTCTCCAGTACTGATAGAACTCGAAAGGAGTGGTCTTATTCGGGTCAAGCCATACCGCACCCTTCTGGGTCTTACCCATCTTCTTACCCTCAGAATTTAAGAGTAAGGTAATGGTCATAGCGTAAGCATCCTCGCCTAACTTACGACGAATCAGCTCGGTACCGCCCAGCATGTTGGACCACTGGTCGTCACCACCAAACTGCATGTTACACCCGTACTTCTGGAATAACTGATAGAAGTCGTAGCTCTGCATGATCATGTAGTTAAACTCAAGGAAGCTTAATCCCTTCTCCATACGCTGCTTGTAGCACTCTGCGGTAAGCATTCTGTTTACAGAGAAATGTGCACCAACCTCACGAAGTACTTCTACATAATTTAAGTCAAGTAACCAGTCCGCATTGTTTACAAGGAGTGCTTTCCCCTCAGAAAAGTCGATAAAACGGCTCATCTGCTTCTTAAAGCACTCTACATTGTGTGCGATGGTTTCCTTGGTCATCATAGTACGCATATCGGTTCTACCGGACGGGTCACCAATCATAGCAGTACCACCACCGATTAAAGCAATGGG
>JAFTXD010000140.1 GCA_017461775.1 Lachnospiraceae bacterium | reverse complement strand
TTCTTTTAACCGCACAGGAATTACAGTCACCTGTTATCCTCGGTGTATCTGAGGGTGCTGGTAAGTACATGACCGGATTCAAGACCGTAGCAGCTATGGTTAAGGCTATGGATGAAGAGTTAGGAATCACTGTTCCTGTAGCATTACATTTAGATCATGGTAGCTATGAAGGATGCTATAAGTGTATCAAGGCTGGATTCACTTCTATCATGTTTGATGGTTCTCACTATCCAATTGAAGAGAACATCGCTAAGACCCAGGAATTAGTTGCAGTTGCTCACAACTTAGGTTTATCCATCGAGGCAGAGGTTGGCTCTATCGGTGGTGAAGAAGACGGCGTTGTAGGTGCAGGTGAATGTGCAGATCCTGATGAGTGTAAGGCAATCGCTGATTTAGGCGTAGATATGCTTGCAGCAGGTATCGGTAATATTCACGGTAAGTATCCTGCAAACTGGGCAGGCTTAAGCTTTGAGACTCTGGATGCAATCCAGCAGAAGACCGGCGAAATGCCTTTAGTTCTTCACGGTGGTACAGGTATCCCTGAGGATATGATTAAGAAAGCAATCTCTCTTGGCGTTGCAAAGATTAACGTTAACACCGAGTGTCAGTTATCTTTCGCAGCAGCTACCAGAGAGTACATCGAAGCTGGTAAGGACCAGCAGGGTAAGGGCTTCGATCCTCGTAAGCTTCTTGCTCCCGGTGCAGAAGCTATCAAGGCTACTGTAAAAGAGAAGATGGAATTATTTGGTTCTGTTGGAAAAGCATTTGAATAAGATGTGATTTGGAAGGCTCTCGCTTTGGCGGGAGTCTTTTTTTGTGTGAAAAAGCCTTGACAGAATTGGGTCTAATACATTAGACTGAAATTAGGTCGAACGCATTAGACTGAAAGGAGAATTCTATGGAAACACCGAAGGTTTTTGAAAGTGAGTATCGTTTTTGTTTGATTTTATGGGAGAATGAGCCGATGAAGAGCTCGGACCTGGTGAAGAAATGTGAGGAGCAGCTGGGCTGGAAGAAAGCCACCACGTATACAGTGATTAAGCGTCTTTCGGAACGTGGGGTAGTAAAGAGCGAGAATGCCATTGTTACAAGTCTGGTATCCAAGAGTGAGGTACAGATGGCAGAGATTGACGAACTGGTGGAAAAGACCTTTGAGGGGTCCTTGCCCGCCTTCGTGGCAGCTTTCACCAAGCATAAGAAAATGTCTGCAAAAGATATAGCAGAGATTCGGAAAATGATAGATTCCATAGAGGAGGAGTAGCCTATGGATACGGTGTTCTTAAATGTCTTTAATCGAAGTATTTCCGCCAGCTGGATGATTTTGGCTATTGTTTGCCTGCGTCTGCTTTTTCGGAAAGCACCAAAGGCCTGGCGCTGCGTGCTTTGGGGGCTTGTGGGAGTGCGCCTATTTTTGCCCTTTTCCCTGGAGAGTGTACTTAGTTTGGTGCCAAGCAGAGAGGCGCTTCCGCCGGAGGTAGTACTTTCCACGAAGCCCATGGTGAATACCGGCGTGCAGGCACTGGATAATGCAGTAAATCCGGTTTTCTCGGCGGCATACACTACAGCAGAGATAGCAATAAATAGCAATCCGCTTCAGCGCTGGACCTTTGTTAGTGGGAATGTCTGGCGTATTGGAATGGTGCTTTTTGGTGTGTATGCACTGTTTTCGTATGTTCGATTGAAATACAGAATGCGGGAAGCTGTGCTTTATGAGGGGAATGTATACCAGAGTGAAAGGGCTGCGTCACCCTTTGTGCTTGGGATACTAAGACCTCGTATCTATATCCCCTACGGGTTGGGAGAAGTGGAGCTGCGCTGTGTGCTGGCTCACGAGAGAGCTCATATTGCCGGAAGAGATTACATATGGAAGCCGGCAGGCTTTATTGCCCTTGTGGTGCATTGGTTTAACCCTTTGGTCTGGATGGCTTATCTGCTCTTTTGCAGGGATATAGAATTTGCCTGTGATGAGAGAGTGATAAGAGAATTTGGACATAAGGGGAAGAGAGAATATTCGGAGGCTCTTTTGCGCTGCAGTATGCCCCGTCATGAGATTTCCTTTTGTCCACTGGCGTTTGGCGAAAACAGTGTGAAGAGTCGTATCAGGAATGTGGTGAATTATAAAAAGCCGGCGTTTTGGGGGCTGGTAGTGGCAGGTGTGACTGCTGTGGGTGTGGGGCTCTGCTTTTTAACAGATCCGGTGGAGGAGCCGGAGCAGAAGGAAAATAACACTGTAGTAACGCAGGATATGCTCGCAGTTACGGGGGGACCGATGGCAGAAGCATCTCCTCAGCCATCGGAGATTGTACAAGTAACGGAAGCCCCACCCATAGAGGACCCAGAGTTTGTACTTCCGATGCAGCCCTATGAGGAGGGCTCATCCATGCCCACGCTATATGTATATAATGTGGCAAACACCTTGGAGATGGTGGCACTGACCTGCAGCAATGCGTCCAAGACTACCATGCAAAATGGGCAGCCGTTGGGATTCTTTATTGGTGGAATGGGACCGTTGGATGAAGATAGTAAGAACATGGACATAGAGCTGGAAGGCGTAACAGAGGTAAGGCTGGCAAGCAGAGTGCCACTGGACTATTTTACGGTAAAGGAATACAGCTCCGGAGATGTGGGCAGGCAGGATGCAGTTCCTCTTTCTATTACAGAGTACAAGGGTGATGAGAGTGTTTTGCTGGAGCAGGGGCGTATCTATGAGTTTATTGTAGAGTGGTCGGAGACGAATCTAGAGGAGAATGGATTCTATGGAGAGGCCAATTACTATGTGGAAACCCTGTATAGCTCTGTGATGTACGCGGTAGCGCCGGAAATTTTGGAGATACTGGGAGACTTCAATGCGGTAGCCAAGATAGAGGTGACGCGGGGAAGCGATGGAGAGCAATTGGAATTTGCTTGTTGTGATGGTATCGACTGTCCCAGCCAGTGGATTATGTACCAGTGTAAGGAGCTGTGCTTCTCGCCCATTGCCCCTATTGTAGAAAAGGAGGAGCAACGCCTTGGCTACACATATATGATACGTTTTCTGGATGAGGATGGGCAGCTATTGCAGAGTGTCATTCCCTACGAGGATGGTGTCAGTATAGGAGGCGTGCTGTATCCCTTTGAGACCAGCTTTGAGAAGAGCACCGGGATGGGGCTGATAAAATTATTGAAATCCTTATATTAGTAACGTGAACAGGAGCAGAAAGTTAAGTATCTGCTCCTGTTTCTTTGTAATTATATATCTTAATGTGTTTTGTGGATGTTACAATCATATACAAGGCAAGGCCCAGAACAATCAGCGTGACGGCGGTTCCGGAGATGCCGGTCATAATCCGGTTGAAAGTCTCCTGTCCTTCTTCACCGAAGGAGGTCAGCATGGCCGTTTCCAAGGTCAGCATGGACACAATGGCGGAGGTTAGTCCTACCATTTTGGTGGCAGAATATACCGGACTTTTGTACTTGCGGAATTTTACTACCTGCAGGATTGCCTTGGTCAAGGAAAAGAAGGTATATGCAGCCAGTGCAATGGTGGTGATTTCGTGGTGGCGGAAGGTATATCCCCGCCAGGTGATATAAAACACCATGGCACCAAGGGTGCTGTTCATGCAGAGAAGCAGAATACCGCAGAAGCGGTAAATCAGCCACTCCAGCTTACTGGTCTGCACCGTTTCGTGAGCACGGGTATACTTCAGCAGAAAATACCGCATAATGGCCAAAAGCAGATAGTAGGCACAGAGCGTATAAAACCATACTGACTTATGGGTCAGTCCCATGCCGAACTGTAAAAGGGCGTAAGCGGTATTAATGGCCAGAGAAATATATAAGGATATATTTATTCGCAGGTGGGTATCAGAAAAGTATCTTACCACGTACCGGTTTTCTGTTTTTACCTTTTTGAAAAAATGCACCATCTGAGGAATGCGACAGCAAAAGATGGTCAAAGCATAAGCGGAGGCTACGTAGGAGATATAGTGAACCATCCCCATCTCCGGCAGGAAAAGAGCAGCATAGCCTAAAAGGAAAAAGGCGAAAGGCACCACAATGACCACTATGGCTGTACGAGGAAAAAGAATAGCTTTTCCGATTTTCTTGAGAGTTTCCATAGATACCTCCAAAGGTTTTTCTTAAAGCATCGGTGCGAAAATACGCACGACAGAGCGGATAAATCGCTCTAAAAGGCTGGTTTTTAACAGAGAAGGCTCCACCTTAATACACTTTTCTAAGGTGGCTTCCATATCTGCCTTCAAATCCTTGATGGAATCGCAGTTGTACATCCAGACACCATTTTCAAAGTGATGAACCAGGCTGCGGTAATCCAGATTGATGGTACCAATCATGGCAAAGGAGTCGTCTGTTAAATAACTCTTAGCGTGAACAAAGCCGGGCTCGTATTCATAAATCTCCACGCCGGCGGACATCAGCCTTGGATAAAAGCTTCTGGTCATACCAAATACCAGTTTTTTGTCCGGAATATGGGGAACGATGAGCTTTACCTCCACGCCACGGAGGGCGGCATTTTCCAGGTCGGTACATAAATCGTTATCAATAATCAGGTATGGTGTGGTAATGTATGCGTATCTGGTGGCACTGCTTAACATGTTCTGAATAACACTTTTTCCCACTCTTCTTTCATAAATGGGATGAGGACCATCTCCGAAGGGAATCACATAACCCTGCGCGGTAATTTCAGGCTGGGAAGGGAAGCTGTCCTCCCGCACCTGAGGCATTTTCTTCACATTGATACCGAAATCCACAAGGAAAAGCTTGGTCAGCTCCCACACCGCTTCACCCTCTAAACGGATGGCAGTGTCCTTCCAGTGGCCGAATAAAACCTTTTCATTGATATATTCGTCTGCAATATTCACACCACCGGTGTAGCCTACATTACCATCAATGACCGTAATTTTGCGGTGGCTACGGTTGTTGAATTCACTGTCCGCGTTACCACGAAGGCGGGAGAAAGGGGTAGCATCAATGCCGAAGGATTGCAGTGTTTTGCAATAATCTCCGGGAAGCATTGCCATACAGCCGATATCGTCATAGAGAACCTTTACGTCCACGCCCTTAGAAGCCTTGTCCTTTAGGATATCCAGAATACTGTTCCAGAACTTACCTTCTTCAATGATGAAGTATTCCATGTAAATGAATTTTTCAGCCTTGGCCAAATCCTCCAATAAGCTCTTATGCATGTCCTCTCCTAAAGGGAAGTAGGTCTGCTTCGTATTGATGAAAAGATGGGCATCTGCAATACGGGTCAGCATTTTGGCCTGTGCACATGCCACCGGATTTTCCTCCTGCAGCGCTGCAAACAGTTTGCTGTCGTCCTTTTTGTAGGTATGGTCCTTTAAATCCTTCAGTCTGCGGATAAATTTTTTCTGCAGCTTTCTGGAGTAGAACATGAAGTAGAGCATAAAACCTGCAATAGGCACAATCAAAACAAATAAGAGCCAGGGAACCTTGTAGTCCGGGTTATCATCCGAGGCAATGATACGGATGACGCAGAAAATTTCTGTGACAAATGCGGCAAGATAAAAATAAGGAATATAATAACAGCAGGCAATTACAATACCGATAACTGCCAGGACTTCCAGTAGGGTAATTAATATGGCAATGATATATCGAACGGGAATATAGAGATATTCCCGCTCGATGACCTTGTCTTTTACATAGTAGCTATATGTTTTCTTCATCTTATACCTCCGAAAAGGGTTGGATTTTTCTATACAATAATTTTGTCTTTGATGGCATCCTCGCTGAATTCGTTAATGTAACCGATTAATTCCTGTGACACATTTACTACCACATCGGTGGAGCTGTTACATTCGCTTACAATCTGGCGGAATTCTTCCATGTTTTCAGAGGTAACCTCTGCACTTTCTGCATTCTGCTGCGCAGCCAGAGCTAAGGCATCGATGCCGGCTTCCATCACATCCTTATGTGTATTCAAATCTGTAGCTTCCTTGCGAATATCCTGGATAGAATCACTTACCTTACTTACCTCTTTATTCAAGGAGCCAAAGATAGCTTCCGTATCCTGAATTTTCTGTGTCTGCTGTAAGAAGGCTTCGGATACTTCTTTGGTGATTTTAACGCTGGTATCAGAATTGTCCAAAAGGGCAGAAACCACCTGCTCAATCTGCTCTGTGGATGCTCGGGACTGGTCTGCCAAAGCACGAATTTCTTCTGCAACCACGGCAAAGCCCTTTCCGTGTTCGCCCGCTCTTGCGGCTTCGATGCTGGCGTTCAATGCAAGGAGATTTGTCTGGCTGGAAATTCCGGCAATAATCTCGGTAGCAGTACGAATCTTCTGTGCGGATTGGTTGGTCAGCTCTGTCTGCTGGCGGACATTTTCCACAGATTCACCGCTCTGTTTGCTGATGGTAACCAGCTCAGCCAGTATTTTCGCTACAGAAATATTATAATCCTTCATCAATTCAGCACTACCAGCCAATACTTCTACGTTATCCGTTATTTTTTCTATGGCAGAGCTGATGGCTTCAATCTTAGCTTTCATATCCGATACCTGTTCTGCCTGTAGGATGGTATTGGATGCAATCACATCTACTTCGGTTCCGGTCTGTTCCACTGCGGTTTCCATGGTACGGAAAATATCAGTAAAGTTCTCAGATACTTCGTTCAGTTCATTGGATGCTTTTCGGATTCCGCCAATCACTTTGCCGATGGAAGAGAAGGTATCCTGCACGTAGCGTGCGATTTCTCCGATTTCGTCGTTTCGCTGGGCAAGCTTATTTGCGCCCATATCCAGGGATTCGTCGGTCACATCCTTCAGACCGCTGAAAATCTGGAGGAATTTACCTACAATGAAGCGGACGATAAGGAAAATGCCACCTAGTACAAACAAAAGAACACCTACAATAGATATCGTTGCAATTGTGGTATTGATGATGCCTTTTTCCAGCATTTTCAGTACGAAAATCTGCCATAGGACAATACTGACAAAGCTGATTAACATTCCAAAAATCAATTTACGAAGCAGTTTCTTTTTCTTTTTCACATCCATTTGTAGGTCCTCCAATAGGTAGATTAGTAATAAATAGTGACTTTGGTACTAATTGTAACATGGAAATATTAATGTTTTGTTAACAAACAGCAATATTTGGCGAAAATAAACAAAAATAGAATTTAGATTTCAGTAGATTTAGAGGATGCTTTTTTACGATGGTGGTATTACAATGGAAACTAGGAAACGGAAAAGAGTTTCCTAGTTTCTTTCGTTAGGAGACCGATATGGAATTACAGGAAAAGATATTAAATGCGGCCATTGATGTTTTTCAGGAAAAGGGGCTGAAATTCACCATGGATGATGTGGCAAAGAAGATTAAGATTAGCAAGAAGACACTGTATCAGGTGTTTGCCACTAAGGAAGAGATGCTTTTGGCGCTGGCGGATTATTGCTTTGCGGATATTAAGAGAAGCGAAAAGGAAGTGCTTCTGGATGAGTCCTTAAGTACTTTGGATAAGCTGAAAAAGATTATGATTGTGTTGCCGGAGAGATACCAGAATATTGGACTTAGTAAGCTGTATGAGCTGAAGGAAAAGTTTCCGGATGTGTACATGACAGTGGCAAAGTATCTGGAGACGGACTGGGATGCTACCATTTCACTTTTGGAGAAGGGGATGGAGGAGGGCAGTATCAAAAAGCTGCCCATTCCCGTGATTAAAGCTATGGTAGAGGGAACCATTCAGCACTTTTTTGCCTCACCGGTACTGGTGGAAAGCAACCTGTCCTATGAGGAGGGATTGCAGCAGATGCTGGATATTATCTTTGATGGAATTGTGGAATAAGGAGGAGCTATGGGAAAGCGGATTTATTTAAATGATGACTGGCAGTTTACCACTTGTTTTTCGGAAAGTTTACATAAGTTGGATGCAGACGGTATGACATTACAAACGGTACGCCTGCCCCATACCACCGTGGAGACTCCATTTCACTATTTTGATGAAAGCATTTATCAGAAAATCAGTGGCTATCGCAGGCTTTTTACACCGGAAAAGGCATGGCAGGGAAAGCATGTATTTCTTACCGTGGAGGCAGCAGGGCATGCTTCCGAGGTTTACATAAATGGAAAAAAGATTTGTGAGCATCACTGTGGCTACACGGCTTATACGGTGGATTTGGAGCCCCATCTGCTTTGGGAGCAGGATAATGTGCTGGTGATAAAGGTGGATAGCAGGGAAAGCTTGAATCAGCCTCCCTTTGGCAATGTGATTGATTATATGACCTATGGAGGTCTGTATAGGGAAGTGTATCTGGAAATCAAGGAAAAGGCATATATTTCAGATGTTTTTCACAAGACTATCGGGATTGCTTCAGAGGATGGAATCTGCGGGGCAGTGACCTTTTCTTCCGAAGTGGTAGTGGAGAATGGGGACAAAGCAGTCATTACCCAGGAGCTGTATGATGCAGAGGGGAAGCTTCTGGAGAAGTTTCCGGCAGGGGAAACCCGGCATTCCTTAAAAGATATAAAGCTGTGGAGCCCAGAGCATCCCGCATTATACTATGTGAAAATCATAGTGAGTCGGAATGGTGTGGTCATAGATGCGCGCATGGATAAAATCGGTTTTCGCACCGTGGATTTCAAGGCGGATGGTCTGTACTTAAATGGTAGAAAATATGGTTTCCGGGGCTTAAACCGCCATCAGAGCTATCCTTACGTGGGATACGCCATGCCGAAATCCATGCAGCGCAGGGATGCGGAGATTTTGAAATGGGAGCTGGGATTAAATGCGGTGAGAACCTCCCATTATCCTCAGTCACACTATTTCCTAGAGGCCTGTGATGAGCTGGGACTGCTGGTATTTACGGAGATTCCGGGGTGGCAGCATATCGGAGACGATGCATGGAAAGCCCGGGCAGTGAAAAATACAGAAGATATGGTACGGCAGTTTCGGAACCACCCTTCCATCTTCCTATGGGGAGTGCGAATCAATGAGTCCCTGGATGATGATGCTTTTTACAAGGAAACCAATGAAGCAGCCCACAGGCTGGATGACACCAGACCTACCAGTGGTGTGCGGTATTTGCAGAAAAGTTCTCTTTTGGAGGATGTGTATGCCTACAATGATTTTTCCCACGACGGCACCAATGCAGGGGTCATGAAGAAAAAAGCGGTAACGCCGGATATGAATAAGGGGTACTTTGTATCGGAATACAATGGTCACATGTTCCCTACCAAAACCTTTGACTGTGAGGACCATAGGGTGGAGCATATGCTTCGTCACGCCAGGGTGATGGATGGTTACTATGGTCAAGAGGATGTGGCAGGCGGTTTTGGCTGGTGCATGTTCGACTACAATACCCACAAGGATTTCGGCAGTGGGGACAGAATTTGTTACCACGGCGTGCTGGATATGTTCCGCAATCCCAAGCTGGCGGCGGCAGTGTACGCTTCCCAGAAGGATGCGGAGAGCCAAGAGGATGTGGTGTTGGAAATTTCCTCCTCCATGGATATTGGAGAACATCCGGCTTGCCTCATGAAGGACGTGTATGCCATCACCAATGCGGATTCGGTGCGGGTGTATAAGAATGATTTGTTTGTGGGAGAACACGACAGTGTAAAGTCACCATACAAGAATCTGCCCCATGGTCCAATTCTCATAGACGATTTCATCGGAGAATTAATGGAAAAGGGGGAAGGCTTCTCCCACAGTAAGGCAGAAGATGTGAAGAAAATTCTCATGGCAGCCAATAAGTACGGTCTGGCCCATCTGCCGGTGAATATCATGCTTCTGGCGGCAAAATGTATGGTTTTCCGTGGCATGAAAATGTCCGATGCCGTAGGACTTTACAATAAATATGTAGGCAACTGGGGCGGTACCTTTACCACCTATCGTTTTGAGGCAATTAAGGATGGTAAGGTGGTGAAAACAGTAGAAAAGAAACCTATGACACAGATGTCATTAAATGTGGAAGTATCCCACCAGGAGTTGAAAGAAGAAAGAACCTACGATGTGGCCGCTATCCGCATCAAGGCAGTCAGTGAAACAGGGGATGTGTTGCCATTTTATCAGGAACCATTGCAATTGGAGGTATGTGGTCCGTTACAGATTATCGGTCCTGCCACTATCACTTTGCGAGGAGGCATGGGCGGTACCTATGTAAAGACTACCGGAGAAGTAGGGGAAGCAATTCTGCGCATCACAGGAGAAGGTATGGGCATGCGAGAGATTCGGTTTGAAGTTAAGAAGGAGAGGGTATAAAGATGAGACTTTCGGGAAAAGAAAAAGCAGCTTATGGTATTGGTGCAGTGGGCAAGGATATGGTATACATGCTCACCGCGGGTTACATATTATATTATTTTCAAGATGTACTGGGCATCAGTGCAGTGTTTACCGGCGTGCTCCTTATGGCAGCCAGAGTGTTTGATGCCATGAATGACCCGGTGATGGGTGTAATTGTAGCCAAGACCAAGACAAAATTTGGTAAATTCCGTCCTTGGCTTTTGCTTGGTACGTTATTGAATGCAGTAGTGTTGTATGCCATGTTTGCCATTCCGGAGAGTGTGAAGGGCAACAGTTTGCTGATTTATGCAGCGGTGGCCTATATTCTTTGGGGTGTGACCTATACTATGATGGACATTCCTTATTGGTCTATGATTCCGGCCTTTGCCAAGGATGGTAAGGAACGGGAAAGCTTATCTACTTTGGGAAGAACCTGTGCCGGTGTAGGAAGTGCTATCATTACCATTATTACCGTGAAGGCGGTAGAAATCTTAGGTGGTGGCAATGAAAGAGTGGGCTTTCAGTATTTTGCGCTGATTATCGCGATATTATTTGCGCTTTCTGCAATCATCATGTGTGTATGTATTAAGGAAAAATCCACAGTGGATATGGAGACCACCTCCATCGGAGAAATGTTTAAGGCACTCCTCAAAAACGACCAGGCTATGGCAGTGGTGATTGCCATTGTTATTTTGAACTGTGCCACCTACCTGACCAGCAATCTTGTGATTTATTTCTTTAAATATGATATCGGTGGGGAGGGCTGGAGAAATACCTACACTCTATTTACCACCTTTGGTGGCGGCATCCAGATTCTGTCCATGATGCTTCTTTATCCTCTTCTTCGCAAGAAGATGTCCACCACCCAGGTGTTCCGCACCGGGCTTATCATGGAGGTTGTGGGCTATGTGGTGCTTTTGGTGTTAGCCTGTATGAATATGACCAGTGTAGTGCTGCTTCTGATTCCGGGATTCTTCATTTTTGCAGCGACCGGTGTACTGACCGTACTTACCACTGTATTTCTGGCAAATACCGTGGACTATGGAGAGTGGAAAAATGGTCGCCGTGATGAAAGTGTGATTTTCTCCATGCAGACCTTTGTGGTAAAGCTGGCTTCCGGTATTTCTGCACTTTTGGCGTCCCTTTGTCTGGAGATTTTCCACATTAGTGATAATGCGGATGCAGCTCTTGATGTGGCTGGCTCCTCGGTGATGGGACTGCGATTTACCATGACGGTAATTCCTATTGCCGGACTGATTGCAGCCTTTATATTCTTCCGCAGAAAATACATTTTGACGGATGAGAAGGTACAGGAAATTGCAGATACATTAAAGGAGAAGGCAAATGGTTAGGACATTTGAAAATCTGTTTGTATTAGAAACACTGGAAACAACGTATGCATTTCAAGTAATGGATACGGGGCATTTGGAGCATCTGTATTATGGCAAAAAAATCCCCCTGACACCGGAGGTTGCCCGAGCCGTCTCTGTGAAGCACGTAAATCTAAACGGCTGTGCCATCCAGTATGATAAGGAGCATCCGGCGCTGTGCATGAATGATGTGCTGCTGGAGGTGTCCGGGAGAGGTACCGGGGACATGCGGAGCCCTTTTGTAGAGCTTGTCTTTGCGGATGGCAGTAATTCTGTGGATTTTGTGTACGAGTCCCATGAAGTGCTGGGGGGAAAACGAGAATTAGAAACACTCCCCTCTGCATATGGGGAAAATGTGCAGACACTGAGAATTGTCCTGAAAGAAAAATATATGCCTGTGAAGCTGGAGCTCTATTACAGCGTATTTGAAGACTGTGATGTAATTACCCGCAGCTGTAAGCTGGTTAATGAGGGAGAGGAATCCGTGGAGATTCAGCGCATTATGAGTATGCAGCTGGATTTGAATGGCGGGAATATGGTGATGACCTCCTTCCATGGGGACTGGGCGAGAGAGATGAACCGCGTGGACACTACGGTAAAGGGCGGCAGAGTGGTAAATACCTCTGCAACCGGCTTTTCTTCTAATCATGCAAATCCTTTTGTGATGCTTTTTGCAGAGGGTAGCAGTGAGGATGCGGGAGAAGGCTATGGCTTTAACCTGGTTTATTCCGGCCCGCATATGGAGCTGGCAGAGGTAAGCAGTCAGGGGCAGACCAGATTTCTTGCGGGCATTTCTCCGGAGCAGTTTTGCTGGACACTCAGTGCCGGAGAGAGCTTCGAGACACCGGAGGCAGTGATGACCTTTTCTGCCGGTGGCTACAGTAAAATGTCCCGGAATATGCACCGTTTTGTGCGGGAGCATATTGTGCGCGGTGTATGGAAAAAAACGGAGCGCCCGGTGCTTTTAAATTCCTGGGAGGCATCTTATTTTAACATTACAGAAAGCAGCCTTCTTAAGCTGGCAAAGGCCGGTAAGGAAGCGGGAATTGAGCTTTTTGTCATGGATGATGGCTGGTTTGGACAGCGAAATGATGACACCAGCTCTTTGGGAGACTGGGAGGTAAACACTAAGAAGCTCCCTGGCGGAATCAAAGGTCTGGCAGATAAAATCGTGAAGCTGGGGCTGATGTTCGGCATCTGGGTGGAGCCGGAGATGGTGAATGAGAACTCAGATTTGTATCGTGCCCATCCGGACTGGGCCATAAAGCATCCTGACCGTAATCATGGGGAAGGTCGCCACCAAATGCTTTTAGATTTAAGTCGAGAGGAAGTGCAGGATTATCTTATTGAAGCCATGAGCAAGGTTTTCTCCGCAGGGGACATTACCTATGTGAAATGGGATATGAATCGTAATTTTTCAGATGTGTATTCTTCATCCATGGGTGCAGTGAAGCAGGGAGAATTGCTTCATCGTTATATGATGGGGCTGTACCGTGTGATGGGCGAGCTGGTAAAACGATTCCCTAACATCTTATTTGAAGGCTGTGCCTCCGGTGGAAACCGCTTTGATTTAGGTATCCTGTGCTACATGCCTCAAATCTGGGCAAGCGACAACTCCGATGCCATCAGCAGATGCTACATTCAGAACGGGCTTTCCTACGGCTATCCCCAGTCCGTCATAGGAGCTCATGTATCCTCCTGCCCGAACCATCAGACTCTGCGAAACACCCCATTAGAGACCCGTTTTGCGGTGGCAAGCATGGGAGTCCTGGGCTACGAATGTAACCTTGCGGAAATGAAAAAGGAAGAGGTGGAGGCTATCAAGGAGCAGATTGCTCTTTATAAAAAATGGCGGAAAACCCTACAGTTCGGGCAGTTACATCGCATCGGAGGCAAACTGACAGGAGTGTCATTAAATGTAGGCATTCCTGCAAATAACAATCTGGTTGAATGGAACATTGTTTCCGAGGACGGGGAAAAAGCAGTGGCAGTGATGGTACAGGAAACCGTAAAGCCTCATACCAGTCAGATTACCCTGCGGACCAAGGGTCTTACCCCTGAGTACATGTACCATTTCACCACCAGAGCCTTAAAGTATGATATCAAGCTCTTCGGAGACCTTGTGAACATGATTGCGCCCATCCATATTAAGAAGGATTCCCTGGTGCATAACACCGTGGCGAAATTCATCAAAATGGATGGTGAAACCGAAGACTACACTCTTCCCGGCAGTGTCTTAAATAACTGCGGCGTGGCATTGGCCCAGAGCTTTGCCGGTACCGGCTACAACGCCAACACACGCCTGTATCAGGACTTTGATGCGCGGATGTACTTCATAGAGAAGGAATGAATCAAGAGGTTGTCATGTGGTTACATTCCAGATGGCTCCCGGAGATGAGGGAGAACGCTTCAGATTGGAAGGGATAGGCGTTATTTGATAATCGTGAACGGGGCAATAAGGAGCCTGCTATTTTATTTTTAAGCAAAAAAGGATCTGTTGCCCCATGGATGATTACTCATCTATGGGGCAACAGACATTGAGGTTTTTATAATAATTTGCCATGGAAAAAGCACGTGAAAGCTGAAATTTTGTTGCTTGCCACAATATGCATTATTTTAAATTGCCTGTCGGTCTGATTGGGCATTTTCCTTTTAATTCATAATGACAATCACAACAAGAATCACCATATCCCAATGTCTTCGTTCTTTTAAATCCGTTTCCCATATAGTAGGAAATCATATAATCGATATTGCATATTCCGGGCAGCATTCCCTCAGCCCCGAATTTCTCCGCAAAAGCAATGAAACCACACTTTGTAATGTTAATTTCAAAACTGTTTTTATCAATATTCTGATATTGAATTTCCCAGTCAAATGGGTGCAATCCGTTCTTCTGTCTTTCCATATGCTTTTTCGCTTTTTTACGAAATGAATTCAGATAAGTTTTTCCAACCATACCAAGCAGTGGTTTTGGTACGGTAAGAAGCATTTTCTCATTCATTTTCCACATAAGTTTATCTGCTTGTTTTTCAGATAATCCTTGCTCACGCATAGTTCTGTACCAAACAACATAGGATGGTGCATATTCGTAATTGAAAGAAAAAACACTCTTTCCTATATCGGGAGTATCCGACAGCACCACTTTAAATAATTTATCGGAATCTTTTTTAAAAGAGTACCAGAAGTCTTTTCCGTATTCTTTAATAATCATTTTTCTGCTGCGTAACATAGTCAGATAATAAATAAACCGTTTCATTTTATCTTTTTGTCCTCCTAAAAGCGTATTTACAAATTCAAATTCTTGCATGCTTCCAGACTCACCAGAAGCCTGAAATTTACTTTATTTAAATTTTTTTCATTTTTACTTAAAAAATATAAAGATGTTCCATGCCAAGAGCACCAAATTTTTGCTATAAAACAGGACATTTTTCAAACATTTTCTGCTTAAGTCTGAATTATTACATTCTGTTACTACTACCGTAAATTCTACATCATGGCTTTTTGCAGTTTACCTTCAAACGCCTTAAGTTCCACCAATTTTTTATCTAACTGTTCAAAAATCTTGTCTTCCGACAGTTCTTCATCTAGTTTTACCTGCTTTGTCGCGAATGGAGTTCTCCATTGCCAGTTTGCTTTTTGTTGCCTTGATGGAAAATGCTCATTTATTTTATCACAGATATTTCTTTCCTCATCTGTTAAATTTCTAGAACTTAATGTAAGGGACATCAAAAATCCTGTACCCTCATTATTCCTAATCTCATAAAAATAGTGATTTTTTGTATTCCAGCCACTATTTTCTTCTTCTGCATCAGGAAGAATATCAGACATCACCTTTGTCTTAAATCTTATATAAGACTTACTGCACTTATCCAAAACAACTTCAATATCTCCATTTTCCGTTTTGGTAATAGCCCATGCCTTAAGAATATCCGCAACTTCCGAAGCTCTATCTGGTCTGTTTTCAAAAATTAAGTCTAACGCCTTCTTGTGTTTTGCATATATTTCAGCACAAATCTGTACTAATCTTTCATCTCCCACGATATCCCTCCTAATAGCCTCAATATAATTGTTAATTAATAATTCCACATCTGGTAAGAGTTTCACTTTCTTTCTTGCATTTTCAATGATTCTCAGCACCTCTTGATATGACATGGAACACCAATAATCCGGGTCGCTTGCTTCAATTCCTTCCGGTGATAAAAATATATACATCTTCTCATAATCCGGATAAGTATCTTCTATGATTTTTCTGTATCTATCCAACTGATTATCGTGTTCACCGGAGTATATTTTATTTTCAATGCAAAGAACAAATTTTTCGTTTGATGATACTGCAAGAATATCGATATTATGCCATTCTCGTTGCAAGGTAAAATCGTGGCAATCCATTAACAGCGTATCAAATACATCTGTATCCTCTGGAAAAGTAGTCGCTACATACTGAATGAACCCGCGTATAATACTGTCACTCAAACCATGATTTTCATTCGGATTTAAGAGCCACGAAAGCATATTGCTGTGTCGTATTTCCGTTTTTGTGATTTTAAGGATGTCAAACAGATTAAACTTACTCGTCCATTCTGCTAATGGGTCCAAGCACTCAATATCCAATAGAAAATCCTTTAATGCTATTGCATTATCTGGTTCTTCCTCTATATGCGATTCATCTGAATATACATAATTCCTAAAGCGTCTAAGTGTTGACACATAACCATTAACCAAAGACATAACATTTCCACTTGATTTTTTAGACAAAGCTACGAAAAGTGCTTTTCGTGCCACGGTATCAAAATCATCCGATGTTACTACGCGCCAAAACTCATCTTGCCCCACATTATTCCATAGGTAAAAAGTGTCTCCACTTACTGTATTCACAGTATTTTTTCCCAAGCCCTGTCCACGCAAATGGGTCTTATATATTTTTCTCATATTTTCATATGACAGTTGTTTTGCATTTTCAATATCCAAAGAATTGTTCCTCCTATTGTTGCATGTCCCACGAACCATTACTATCGATTTCCTACTTCACTATACTTATGTTTCTCTTTCTCGGTTGATTAGGAAATTCCATAAGTTTCTCCTTCTTCAGTTTCGACATAATCCAATTATAGTTTTATCGTATTACATCAATTATTTCAGAATATTCTCTAAAAGGGCGTATACTATTTTTATTTCTTTACACGCCCAGTTTTCTTCCCCAAGAAGCTATTTTTCTATATAAGTTCAGATTTTTAAATCGTAAATGTGCAGTATTTTGTCATATAGGATTTTTACGCCCCGTTTCAAATGAAATATCGGGGTGTGGGGAAGAAGAATGATAGTTTACAGCACGCATCCCTTGAAAAAGCACCGGAAACCAATCTCTTTTCATGGAAATCGAAGGCATCATAGGGCGTGGCAGAATGCTTTTTTCATATACGCCCCGCTAGATCTCGCACAAGGCGAAATTTTGCTCAACACAAAGGAAGTCAGAATTCTCTTCACCATTCTGCCATGCTCTATTCGGAATCCGCCCTTTCGGGCTACGTCCTCATATACGGCGTCGCCGTATACATCTGAACACGAATATGACTGCCTGTGAGCAAGCTCTCGGCAGACAATTCGGTTCAGCTGTGCATGGCTTATGCCCAATCTATATGGCATTCCCTGCAAACTGTGTATTGTACAGGGAGTAGTATTTTCCTTTCTTGGCGATGAGCTCGTCGTGGCTGCCGGTTTCTACGATGCGGCCCTGGTCCATGACCACGATGCAGTCCGCATCCCGGATGGTGGATAAGCGGTGGGCGATGATTAAGCTGGTGCGGTTTTCCATCAGCTTCACCATAGCGTCCTGGATATGCTTTTCCGTACGGGTATCCACGCTGGAGGTTGCCTCGTCCAGAATCAAAATCTTGGGCTGGGCAAGGAAGGCTCTGGCGATGGATAGGAGCTGTCTCTGGCCCTGGGACAGATTTTGACCACCCTGGGTCAGCATGGTATGGTAGCCATTCTTTAAGTGACGGATCATATTGTAGCAGTTACTCATCTTTACGGCATTTTCCACCTCTTCGTCGGTGGCATCTTCCTTGGAATATTTCAAATTGTTCTTTACGGTATCAGAGAAAAGTACCGTATCCTGTAATACGATGGCGGTGTTCTTCCGCAGGGTATTACAATCGATGTCTTTGATATTTACCCCATCGATTAAGATTTCTCCATCATCCACGTCATAGAAACGCATCAGCAGATTTACTACCGTAGTTTTACCGCTTCCGGTGGAGCCTACCAGTGCAATTTTGTGTCCTGCCCGTACCTCGAAGTCAAAGTTGTGCAGAACCTGTTTTCCGGGCTCGTAGGAGAAGTTCACATGGTTAAAGGAGATATTTCCTATGGTGTTTTCCATCTTTCCTTCCCCGGATTTATCCTCCAAGGACTCATCCATAATGGCAAAGACACGCTCTGCGCCGGCGAGAGCAGTCTGGATCTGACCGTAAATCTGGGCCAGCTCATCAATTGGTCTGCCAAACTGCTTAGCATATACGATGAAGGCAGAGATGATACCAATGGAGATGATACCTTCGATGGCAAAATAGCCGCCAAAGGCTGCGATAATAACAAAGCTGATATTGTTAATAACGTTCATCACAGGACCCATGGAGCCACCCAGAATCTCTGCAATGATACCGGTTTTCGTCAGATCATCGGAGGTTTTATTGAATTCTTCCATAACTTCATCCTGTCGGTTGTAAGCCACCACAGTTTTATAACCGGAAACCATTTCTTCTACTGTTCCATTCAAGTTACCCAGAAGAATCTGACGCTTTCTGAAAAAGGCACGCATGGCCTTGGAAAGAGCCTTGGTAGCCACTACCGTAAGAATCACGGTGATACAGGAAAGTAGGGTTAGCTGAGGGCAAAGGGAGAACATCATTATCACCGTACCCACAATGGTCAGCGCTCCGGAAAACAGGGAGCTTAAGGACTGGGAAACGGTGTTGGAGATATTTTCCACATCGTTGGTCATACGGCTCATAATGTCGCCGTGGGGATGGCTGTCTAAGTATCGGATAGGAAGATTTACAATGTGAGAGAATAAATCTTCACGCATTTTCTTCACAATATTCTGGCTGAGGATAGCGCTGGTCCGGGCCTGAAAGAAGCTGCACAGACTGTGGATGGCGTATACAATCAGCATGGTAATCAAAATGGTGGTCAGCTTTGCCGGCTGGTAAGGAAGATTTAATTCCCCGCCCACTGCGGAGACCACATCGGTGGTAATGGCGTCGATAGCTTCACTCTGCAATTTGGGAGCGTATACGCTACAGATAACCAGAATCAGCACCACCAGCATTAGCCGGAGGATGCGCCACTTTTCACTGATAAAATAACGGGCCAGACGGAGCAGGGTGCCCTTGCTGTCCTTGGCATGTTCCTTGTTCATACGGTTCTGGGGACCACGCATGCCCGGAACCTTGTAATTGTTAAGCTGAGCCTGATTAGCGGCCATCGCCCTCACCTCCTTCCTTAAGCTGTGACTGATAAATATCCTGATAAATGGGGCTCTTTGCAAGGAGCTGCTCATGAGTGCCCAGTGCAGCAATTTTACCGTTTTCCAGGACGGCAATGCGGTCCGCATCCTTTACAGAGGCGATACGCTGGGCAATAATAATTTTGGTAATATCCTGACGCTCTGATTTCAAAGCGTCATATAATCTGGCCTCGGTCTGCAAATCCAGTGCGCTGGTAGCATCGTCAAAGATTAAGATGTCACTGTTTTTCAGAACTGCTCTGGCGATGGCCACACGCTGCTTCTGACCACCGGAAAGGGAGGCGCCGCTCTGGGCTACGATGGTGTCCATGCCTTCGGGCTTTTTCTGGATGAATTCTGCTGCCTGAGCAATTTCGGAGGCGTGGGTTATCTTGGCTAAATCCGCGTTAGGGTCACCCCAGGAAATATTCTCCCGGATGGAAGTCTGGAAGATTTCACTTTTTTGTAAAGCAACCGCCACTTTGTCTCTAAGCTCCGTCAACGGGTAATCCTTTACATCCACTCCGTCAATCAATACATTACCTTCGGTAGCATCATAGAATCTGGGAATCAGATGAATCAGACTGGTTTTACCACAGCCCGTAGCGCCTAAGATAGCGAAGGTCTCACCGGGCTGAATGGTTAAATCAATGCCGTCTAACACCTTTTCATGCTCCATGCCCGGATAGGCAAAGGAGACACCACGGAATTCCACTTTACCCTTGGTGCTGCCTGTAGAAGGAAGCTTTGCACCACCCAGAATAGTGGGGGTACAGTACAGGATTTCATTGATTCGTCTTCCGGAGGCCATTCCTCGGGAAACGGTCTGAAAAATCATCGACATTCGCATTACTGCGTTCAAAATCTGGGAAATATATGTAATAGCTGCCATTACATTACCGGGAGTAAGGGCTCCGGCCTGCACCTGAATGGCCCCCACCTTGATAATGGCTACGATGGAGATATTCAAAATAATATTCATAATCGGAGTCATATAAGAAAGCAGTAAGAGGACATCCAGCTGGGTATGTACCAGACCGTCATTGGCTTTTTCAAAACGGTCCCTTTCGTACTCCTCCTTCACGTAAGCCTTTACCACGCGGCTGCCGGAAACATTTTCCTGCATTACGTTATTCACACCGTCCAGCTTTTCCTGAAGAACTGTGAAAAGAGGATTGGTTTTCCGAAGGAAGAATACCACAGTCAGGATGACCAGCGGCAGAGCGCAGGCAACTACTACACCAAAGCTAAGGTCTAAGGAAAGCATGCACAGGATACCACCTGCAAAAAGAAGGAAGGTACGGACGAAGCCACGGATGGCCTGCATTACCAGATTCTGCACCTGGGTGATATCATTGGTCACACGGGTAATGAGGGAACCGGTGGTGAACTGATCCGTCTGGGAGAAGGACAGGGACATGATTTTGGAAAAGGTATCCTTTCGCAAATCATTACTGAAGTTCTGGGCGCAAAGGTTGGCGAAAACGCCGGATAAAATACCGCACAGACAGCCTACCAGTACCAGACCGATCATCTGAAGTCCGGTAGTAATCACCAGGGACAAATCGCCCACATTATTGTTGGATAAACCTAATACACCTTCATCCACAATGGTGCTCATCAGCTGGGGCTGTAAAAGGTCCATGGACACCTCACCCAGCATAAAGAGGGGGGCAAGGAGTGCAAAGAACCAGTATTTCTTTAAGTACTTAAACATAAAAACCTCCTAAAAAATCTGTAAAAAATGCACAAGTCAAACTAATTATAGCACGGAAAAACCATATTTTGCATGTATTCTTTTGGGTAAATTTATGATATGATGTTTTAGAGTATGTGATTAAATGGGGAGAGTAGGATGAAATATCAGAAACGGTTTCGCCACTTTTACGAAAAAGAGAGAAAATACCATAAAGCGGTAAGGGAACACGGTAGAGATATTCTGGAGTCCAAAAACTTTCGGAAGACGAAGAAATTCATCCAGCACGGTAATATGACAGTGAATTCCCATTGTATCAATGTGGCAAAGTACAGTCTGGCTATCAGCGAAAGGCTTCATATCCCGGTGGATAAACGGAAGCTGATTCGCGGAGCACTGCTTCATGATTACTTTCTATACGACTGGCATGATGATGAGCACAATAAATGGTATCGCCTTCATGGACTGAAGCATCCGAAGATTGCACTTAAAAATGCCTCCAAGGAATACAAGCTTTCGGAGAGGGAAAAGGATATCATCAAAAAGCATATGTGGCCTCTGACCATTGTACCGCCCATGTGCAGGGAGGCCTGGATAGTGACCACCGCAGATAAATGGTGTTCTCTGATGGAAACGCTGAAAATTCACAAAGGGCACGGAGCCCATAAATAATGTATAGAATAAGAGGAGAGAGTTATGAGAAAAACCAAAATTATTTGTACCATTGGACCATCCAGTGAGAGTGAAGAAAAGTTAGAGCAGCTGATGCGTGCGGGTATGAACGTGGCGCGTTTTAACTTTTCCCACGGCTCCCATGAAGAGCAGAAGAGAAAGTTTGAAAGAGTTGTAAAGGTAAGACATAAGGTAGGTCTTCCGGTAGCAACCTTATTAGATACCAAGGGTCCGGAAATCCGTCTGAAGGATTTTGCGGATGGAAGAGTGGAGCTGACGGCAGGCCAGACCTTTACTCTGACTACCAAGGACATGCTGGGTACCGCAGAGAAGGCAAGTATTACCTACCAGAATCTGAAGAAGGACGTAAAGGAAGGCATGTCCATCCTGATTGATGACGGTCTTATCGAGATGAGAGTGGACAAAATCGAAGGAGAGGATATCATCTGTACCGTTATCAACGGCGGTCCGGTTTCCAACCACAAGGGTGTGAATGTTCCAGGTGCAATTCTTTCTATGCCTTACATCAGCGATAAGGACAGAGCAGATATCGAGTTCGGTATTAAGATGGGCTTTGATTTTATTGCCTGTTCCTTTGCAAGAACCAAGGAGGATATTTTACAGGTTCGCGAGATTTTAAATGCTCACAGAAGTGATATTCAGATTATTGCAAAGATTGAGAATATGCAGGGTATCGAGAATCTGGAGGAAATCTTGAGTGTTTCTGACGGTATTATGGTTGCCCGTGGTGATATGGGTGTAGAGATTCCTTTAGAGGAAGTGCCTGTACTTCAGAAGAAGATGATTAAGAAGGCCGTAGAGCAGGGTAAGCATGTTATTACCGCGACCCAGATGCTGGAGTCCATGATTAAGAATCCAAGACCTACCAGAGCAGAAGCTACAGATATTGCCAATGCGATTTACGATGGTACCTCTGCGATTATGCTTTCCGGTGAGACCGCAGCAGGTTTATATCCGGTAGAAGCGGTGAAGACCATGGCACGTATTGCCCAGACGACAGAGGACCATATTGATTATCGTACCAGAATGGATAAGCTGGGACTTCCGGAGAATCCGGATACTACCACCGCGATTTCCTTTGCGGCCTGCACAACGGCAATGGATTTACATGCAGCAGCTATCATCACGATCACTATGTCCGGATTTACTGCAGCCATGGTAGCAAAGTATAAGCCAAGCTGTAAGATTATCGGTTGTACTGTAAGCCAGAGAGTAAGCAAGCAGCTGAACATGCTTTGGGGCGTGCAGCCACTTTTGATTAAGGAAGCGGAAGATGCAGAGGATTTATTTGCAGATGCAGTGAAGGAAGCAAAGCAGGCCGGAATGGTAAAGGTGGGCGACATCGTTATTATTACCGCAGGTGTACCGCTGGGAATTTGCGGCCGCACTAATATGATTCGCGTAGTTGAGGTTGAATAGATTTAACATGGGGAAGATATTTTGTCTGATGGGGAAAAGCTCCACAGGGAAGGATACAATTTACAGAGAGCTGCTAAAAAAGGGACTGGGGCTTACACCCATTGTCCCTTATACCACCCGTCCGATTCGCATTGGGGAAGTGGAAGGCAGGGAGTACCATTTTACAGATGAAGCAGGGTATCATAAGCTTTTGGAAGCGGGGAAGGTCATTGAAGCCAGAGCCTATGATACGGTGCATGGCATCTGGAGATATTTTACGGTGGCTGAGGATTCGCTGGATTTGGAAAAGCAGGATTATTGTCTGATAGGCACTGTGGAGGCTTATGTAAATCTGAAAAAATACTTTGGAGATGCAAAGATTTGTCCGATATTAATTGATATAGACGATGGAGAGCGTCTGCAAAGAGCGTTGACCAGAGAGCGCAAGCAAAAGCAGCCTAAGTATGAGGAGTTGTGCCGCCGTTTTCTGGCAGATTGTCAGGACTTTGCGGAGGAGAAGCTGGCAATAGCCGGTATTCAAAAGCGGTTCTACAATCACAAGCTCTCTGACTGTATCGCAGAGATTGAGAGCTACATAGAAGCCGTCAGGTAAGAAGGGAGGCAGCGGCATGGATATTAAAGTAAATCATATACAAAGTACCATACCGGTAGAGCATACTGCCCAGCAGGCACCTGTGGACGGCACCTTTAAGTTTACATTGGCAAGTCATGTTCAGGAGGCGGAGCTGCAACAACGTCTTATGCTTCTCATGGAGCAGATTACCATGGAAGGAGAGAAGATAGGAAGACGTAAGGACCTTCGAGATATGAAGCACTATCGTGGACTGGTAAAGGAGTTTTTAAACGAGGTAATAACCCGTTCCCACTCCTTTTCCAGAGAGAATTTCTTAGACCGGCGAGGTCGTCACCGAGTGTACGGAATCATTCGTCTCATTGATGAAAATCTGGATGAGCTGGCTCAGGAGCTGATGAAGGACGAAAAGGACAATCTGGCGATTCTGGCCAAGCTTGGCGAGATAAGAGGGTTATTATTGGATATCTTTACGTAAGATAATGGAAAGGTGGGGGAGACATGGCAGGTTTTAAAGATATTATTGGACAGCAGCAGATAAAAGAGCATTTACATAACGCTCTTTCTACGGGCAAGGTGTCCCATGCATATATCATTAATGGAGAGAAGGCATCGGGCAAGGAATTCATTGCACGGCTTTTTGCCCGGACATTGCAGTGTGAAGCCCAGGGGACGGAGCCCTGCGGAGAGTGCCGCAGCTGTAAGCAGGCGCTTTCCAACAATCAGCCGGACATTATCCGGGTCATGCATGAAAAGCCGGGAACCATCAGCGTAGATGATATCCGTTCTCAGGTGAACAATGATATCGCCATTAAGCCTTACAGCAGTAAGTATAAGGTGTATATCATTAACGAGGCGGAGAAGATGACCGTGCAGGCGCAGAATGCCCTGCTTAAAACACTGGAGGAGCCGCCGACATACGCAGTGATTATTCTGTTGGTATCCAACATCAATGCACTTTTGCAGACTATTCTCAGCAGATGTGTGGTGCTGAACATGAAGCCGGTGGAGGACGAGCTGGTACGCAACTACCTGATGAAGGAGCTGCAGATTCCGGATTATAAGGCGGAGGTGTGCGTGGCTTTTGCCAGAGGTAATATTGGCAAGGCGAAGGCACTGGCATCCAGTGAGGATTTTGATAATGTGAAGGCGGAGGCGCTGTCCCTACTTAAATACATTCAGGACATGGAGATTCAGGAAATCGTGGCCGCCATTAAGAAGATTAATGAGTACAAGCTGGAAATCAGCGATTATCTGGATATTATCGCCGTGTGGTATCGGGACGTGCTTTTATATAAAGCCACCGGAGATTTGAATCACCTGATTTTCCGCGAAGAGATGGGAACCATCCGTAAGGTGGCATCCCGCAGCAGCTACGAGGGTATCGAAAAGATTATCCGGGCGCTGGAGCAGGCAAAGAAGCGTCTGGATGCTAATGTGAATTTCGATCTGGTGATGGAGCTGCTGATGCTGACCATTCAGGAGAATGGCTAATTGGTGAATTCCATTATTATCTATGGTTTTTCATAAAAAGGTATGATAAAATAACAGCTGGTGCGTAGCACAGATTATGTTTTAGTGAGGTTTATAGAGATGATTAAAGTAATTGGAGTAAGATTCAGAACTGCGGGAAAGATTTACTTTTTTGACCCGCTTACCTTTGATATAAAGAGAGGCGACCACGTTATCGTGGAGACTGCCAGAGGCATTGAGTTTGGTACGGTTGTAGGAGATATCCGTGAGGTGGAGGAGGATAAGGTTATCCAGCCTTTAAAGCCGGTGCTTCGTATTGCCACCGAGCGCGATGTGCAGCAGGAGGCTGGTAATAAGGAAAAAGAGAAAGAGGCATACAAGGTATGTCTGGAAAAAATCCGTAAGCACGGCTTGGAAATGAAGCTGATTGATGCGGAGTATACCTTTGATAATAACAAGGTGTTGTTTTATTTCACCGCCGACGGTCGTATTGACTTCCGCGAGCTGGTAAAGGATCTGGCAGCAGTATTCAAAACCAGAATTGAGCTTCGTCAGATTGGTGTCAGAGATGAAACCAAGATTATGGGCGGTATCGGTATCTGTGGCAGACCGCTGTGCTGTCATACCCACTTGTCCGATTTTATCCCGGTATCTATTAAGATGGCGAAGGAGCAGAATCTATCCTTGAATCCTACCAAGATTTCCGGCGTGTGCGGCAGATTGATGTGCTGCTTAAAGCACGAGGAGGAGACCTATGAGGAGCTTAATAAGGCACTTCCCAATGTGGGTGACTATGTAACTACAGAGGACGGATTTAAGGGCGAAGTCCAGAGCGTAAATGTGCTTCGCCAGCTGGTGAAGGTAGTGGTAGAGAACGGGGACGAAAAGGAAATCAAGGAATACCCCGTGGCATCCTTATCCTTTAGAAAGCGCGGCTTCAGGAAGGAAAAGATTGAGCTTTCTGCAGAAGAGCTGAAGGCACTGGAGCTGATGGAGAAGCAGGATCGTCAGGAATCCGAGGAAAAGAATGATAAGCCCCAGCGCCCGGAGCGGGGTGAGCGCCATGAGAAGGGCGAGCGTAGAGAGCGTCAGCCTCGTGGTGAACGTCCAGAGCGTGAAGAAAAGAATGAGCGCAGTGAACGTAGAGAACGCCCGGAAAGAGAAGAGCGCGGTGAGCGCAAAGAGCGTGAGGAAAGAGGAGAGCGCGGCGAACGTCCGGAAAGAAGAGAGAGACGTGACCGTGGAAACCGCGGTGAGCGCAGAGATAAGAATGTAAATGGGGAGAACCAGCCCAAGAAGGATTTCCAGCCAAAGACCGAAGGTCAGCCAAAGCAGGAGGGCCAGGAAAAGGGTGAGAACCAGGGCAGACAGGGTAAGTCTCATTACAGACGCCGTTATAACAATGACAAGCGTGACAGACAGAGAGAGCAGAATGGAAAACCAAAATCTGGAGAATAAGTATTTAAAAGAGAACGAACGTATTGACGAGCTGCAGAGGAATGGATACAAGATTATCCAAAGCCCGGAGAAGTTCTGTTTTGGAATGGATGCGGTGCTTTTATCCGGCTTTGCCAGAGCCAGGAAGGGGGACGTGGTACTGGACATGGGAACCGGTACCGGAATTATTCCCATCCTTATGGAGGCAAAAACCGAGGCGGCGCACTTAACCGGCTTAGAGGTGCAGGAAGAAAGTGCAGATATGGCAAGGCGAAGCGTTTCTCTTAATGGACTGTCTGATAAAATCGATATTGTGACAGGTGATATTAAGGAAGCAGACAAGTTATTTAAGTCTGCTTCTTTTGATGTAATTACCTGTAATCCGCCCTACATGATAGGGCAGCATGGCATTGCCAATCCGGATGCGCCCAAGGCCATTGCAAGGCACGAGGTGCTCTGTACCTTGGAGGATGTAGTGCGACAGGCGGCCAAGCTTCTTAAGCCCGGTGGTAACTTTTTTATGGTACATAGACCTTTCCGTTTGGCGGAAATCATTACCCTGATGGTGCAGTATAAGTTAGAGCCCAAGCGCATGCAGCTGGTGTACCCCTATGTGGATAAGGAGCCCAATATGGTGCTTATCGAGGGATGCCGTGGCGGCAAATCCCGTATGACCGTGGAGAAGCCTCTTATTGTGTACCAGTCTCCCGGAGTTTATATGCCGGAGATTTATGATATTTATGGGTATTAATGGAGATATATTATGGCAGGAAAATTGTATTTATGCGCTACCCCCATAGGAAACCTGGGGGATATGACGCCCAGAGTAGTAGAAACATTAAATATGGTGGATGTGATTGCGGCAGAGGATACCCGTAATAGTATCAAGCTGCTGAATCACTTTGATATTCATACGCCCATGACCAGCTATCATGAGTACAATAAGGTGGAGAAAGCCCATCAGTTGATTGGTCAGATGTTGAATGGGCAGAACATTGCCTTGATTACCGATGCCGGTACCCCGGCAATATCTGACCCGGGAGAGGTGCTGGTAACCATGTGCCACGAACAGGGCGTGACGGTCACTTCCTTGCCTGGCCCCGCGGCGTGCATTACGGCACTGACCTTATCCGGTCTTCCTACCAGAAGGTTTTGCTTTGAGGGATTTTTGCCCGCGGAGAAAAAGGAAAAGGCAGTGATTTTGAAGGAACTGCAAAACGAGAGCCGAACTATCATTTTATATGAAGCACCCCATCATCTGGTAAGAACCTTGGAGGAGCTTTATAATGCGTTGGGCAATCGTAAAATTACTCTTTGCCGGGAGCTGACCAAGAAATTTGAGACCGTGTTTCCTACTACCCTTGAGAAGGCTCTTGTTTATTACGAGGAAGAGGAGCCCAGAGGGGAATATGTGCTGGTAGTAGAGGGTAAGAGCTTGGAGGAAAAGCGTCAGGAGGAGATTGCGTCCTGGGAGGATATGTCCGTTGAGGAGCATATGGCTTACTATCTAAGCCAGGGCATGGATGAGAAGTCTGCCATGAAGCAGGTGGCAAAGGATAGAGGCGTAGGCAAAAGAGACATTTATCAGCAGTTAAAGCTGTAGGAGCGAGTATTATGTGCGAGAATTGTGTAAACTATGTATATGATGAAGATGACGAATGCTATATCTGCATGGTGAATCTGGACGAGGATGAGATGTACCGTTTCATCACCGGCACCCAGAAGGAGTGTCCGTATTTCAGACTGGATGATGAATATGCGGTGGTAAGACACCAGATTTAGAAAAGGGGCGACAAGACTTGAAATATATAAAACAGCTTTGTATTATTGCCGCAGTATGCCTTGTGGCGGAGGCCATGGAATACTTTATCCCTTTGCCGGTGGCAGCAAGTATCTATGGATTATTGATTATGCTTATCCTTCTCATGACTAAAGTGATTAAGCTGGAGATGGTGGAGGATGTGGCAGATTTCCTCACCGGTAACCTGGCAATTATGTTTATTCCGCCTACCGTGGGAATCATGGCTTGCGTAGAGGAGATGAAAGCTATGCTGGTACCCCTTTTTGTGATATCCATTGTATCCACGCTACTGATTATGGCGGTGACCGGTAAGGTGAGCCAGTTTATTATCCGCAAGAGCAAAAAGGAGGAGATGTGATGCAGGAACTACTTACGAACTCCACCTATTTTGCGGTAGTACTTACGCTTATTTGTTTTCAGATAGGTATCTGGTTTAAGAAAAAGACGAATCTGGCAGTGGCGACACCTCTGCTTACGGCGACAATTATTATTGTGGCAGTATTATTACTTTTGGATATTCCTTACGAAAGCTACAAGGAGGGGGCGAAGATTATCAACTTTTTCTTAACCCCTGCTACGGTGTGTCTGGCAATTCCGCTGTACCGTCAGATTGAGCTTCTAAAAAAATACCCCAAGGCAATCTTCGGCGGAATTATTGCCGGTGTGCTGACGACCATGGTGAGCATCCTTTTGATGAGTCTGGCCTTTGGACTGGATCACCAGCAGTATGTGACCCTGCTGCCAAAGTCTATCACTACCGCTATCGGCATGGGCATTTCTGAAAAAATGGGTGGCATTGTCACCATTACCGTTGTGTCCATCAGTATTACCGGAATCCTGGGAAATGTGATTGCAGAGAGCTTTTTAAAGCTCTTGAAAATCGAAGAACCCATTGCCAAAGGGCTGGCTATCGGCACCGCCTCCCATGCGCTGGGAACCACCAAAGCCATGGAGATGGGCGAGATAGAAGGCGCTATGAGCAGTCTGTCCATCGTTGTGACCGGCGTGCTGACGGTGATTGCTATTTCGGTGTTTGCACCGCTGATTTGAAATGATTGAGGCCCCATGGAGATGGCTTAGAGCCTCGGGATATATCAGAATAAATTTTTCAGATTGCGATATTTAAGACTTTCTAAGATTACTGCATGAAAACTAGGAAGGGCGACACGTCGGAGGCAATGCGCGTCCATGCGCAGTGCCCCCTAATTCGAGCATCCGTGCTCGAATTCCGCTGGATATGAAGCAGTAATCTAAGAAACTCTAAAATATCTCCATATGCAAAAATTATTCTGATGTATCCCGAGGCTCTAAGCCATCTCCATGGGGCTTTTGCACATTTCGGAGGGAAAATGGGGCGTAGAGCAGATTTTTGCTTAAAAAAGCCCTGAAAATATTGTTATGTTAACTACAAGGAACGTCTTGGAGAAAGAGAAATAATATTATGTAAACTGAAAAAAGGATAATATTTTAAGAAATAAAAAGAAAAATTGTCTTGAATTATGAAACGCCAGGGCATACAGGATTTGTTTTTCTGTATACGCCCTGGCGTAAGTTTACATAATATAGAACGGAATGATCATTTCAACATCTGGCCATTAGGGCATCATATACTTCTTCGACAGTCATTTCATTCGGTGTACGGCTCTTGAAAAAGCTATCCTCGAAGAGACTCATCGCGGCATCCACACCTACTTTGTTATATACTGAGAAATCTGTCATCATCTGCGCTTTTTTCTCCTCATCATCGTTGTACATCAACTCCCGAAGGGTCTGGAAAGCTCGTTGCATATCACCCAGTTCATTATCCAGAAAAGTGACCTGCATTCCCTTGCTTTTGGCAAAATCACTGTGATTAATCAAATGCATGGCTCCGCCGTAATCGTCCCTGGCAGCGATGACTACCTTGCGGATATGCCCCATAACGATGGTACCCATACACATGATACAGGGCTCCAGACCCGTGTAAAGGGTATATGTTTTGGGATGTCGGTGTTTGCGGAGATTCAAGCTACGGACTGCTTCCGCCTCTGCGTGAGCGACGATGGTGTTGGGAATTGTCCATTCCGCAATCTGATTCCGCCCTTCGGAGACGATATCGCCCTCTTCATCTACAATAACAGCAGCGATTGCCTTGCTCCCCTTACATAGGGATTCCCATTCCAGTTCAAAGATTCTTTTCCATGGAGTAGATAATTCAGAGTATTTCATGCTGTGTACCTCGCTAAATATGTGTTTGGTAGAGCTTTATTTGACCGAGAAGATAGTGAATCGCTTCCTGTTCAGAAGAGAATTTTTTCTGAACGGGAGTGTTGCTACGTTCTGCTGTTCGCTCTACAAACCAATTGCCTGCCCCGTCGGTATAAAAGGACATTTCAAAAAAGCCATGGTCTCCTGTTAAGGGGGAGTCCTTTAAACGGAAATGTGGGCCTTCCAGTTTCTGATATTTTTCTCTGTACATTGTCCAAAATTCTGTAGTGTTCATGAGGGTTCCTTCTCATTCTTTAGAATACATTTATTTTACATGTGTTGGAATGGATTGTAAAGAAAGCTACCCATAGCTTACTCTTGTTTCCTGCCAACAATCACCACATGATTACTTGCACCCAGCAGGGATTCCTCTCTGCAAACGCTGTAGTGGTAGTCACACCAGATTTTGAATTCCTCTTCATTCCAGCAATCTACTTTGCTTGCGAAGGTGGGAGTTAAGCCGTCCTGTGCAAAATGGTCAATGATTTCCAGGCCATGCTGTTCATAGAGCTGTTCCATTTCTTGTTTGGTGGCGTAGTAGCTGTCCGTCCAAAAGCATTTCTCATCATCGTGGCGCAGAACGCCGGTCTCTACAAGTTGTTGTGCTAGATTTGCATCCAGATATTTTTTGTCGCTCATGGCCACATATTGGAATACATAATAGCGGGAAATGTAAGCTGTGAGGAGTAGCCCTCCTTTCTTCAGCACGCGCATGGATTCTGACAGGCATGTTGCCCGCATTTCCTCGTCTATCAAATGATAAAAAGGTCCCATATTCAGCACCACATCAAAGGATTCATCCGCAAACATACTCATATCTGTGGCATCCAGTACAGCGGTATTCATGTGATAATCTTTACTAGCCAAAGTGTGGTTTATAATCTCTACATGCCTTGGCGTCAAGTCCGTGGCAGTCACTTCATGCCCCTGCTCTGCCAAGTGGAAAGCATAGATACCTGTTCCCGCAGCGCAGTCCAGGATTTTCAAATTCTTCCCCAGAAGCTCATCCATCACCCTGGTAGTGGTGAGAAATTCAATTCTGCGGGCGTTGTTGGTGGCTAAACGATTTTCCTCCTTGGAGTTTTCATAGCTGTCAATAATGTGATTTTTCATGATAAGTTCTCCTTATATACATAGTTGCTGTAGGTTTGCAGTTACAAAATGGCTCTGAATTCTAAATTTTTTTGCCTGGACCCGAGACACCTTGAAATAGAGGTGAAATCATCCTTGAATGCCATGACTTTTTGCTCCAAATGAATGAAAATAATCTAGAGACCCTGTTTGGAGCGGATAGCTGGGTCTAGGTAGAATTTATTGTTTGCCGGAGCAATTTCACATCCCAAAACCAAGAAAATCCTGCACTTGTAAAGATAAAAAGGGTCTCTGCAAAAAAATAATGTATTCAGAGCATTTTACAAATAAAAAAGCCCTCCTCCCTGAAAGATTTCAAGGACGAGAGCTATAAGCTTCGTGTTACCACCCTGATTCACCGATACCTCACGGCATCAGCCTTGCTAAGTACGGACAGTTGTCGATACTCTGACGCTGTAATGGGCGACGCCCAGTATAGCCTTGTGCTTAGCACTCGGTATACGGCTCCAAGACTGGTTCAGCATCTTTCCATGAAGCCTTCCACCAACCGGCTTCTCTCTGTGATTTCCGAAATGCTTACTATCTCTTTTCGTCGCTTTGGGCAATCATAGTATATTTACATCCGTTTGTCAAGGAAAAGAATTCTCCAAAAATTCCCTTAAACACCACTAATTCTAAACATAGATTTTCCCGGTGCTTTATGTGAAAATTTAAACTAGATAAGAATGTTTTTACGGAGGTTCACCATGCGTATTACCGGAGAAGTAAAGTATGAATATAAAAACGCCCCCATCCCCGGTGGCGGATATGTGACGGGGATTATGTATCATCCGAAGAAGAAGGATGTGCTTTATGCCCGTACGGATATCGGCGGTACCTATCGCTTTGATTTTGAAAAAAATCGCTGGAAGAGTCTGATTGAGCATGTGACCGGGGAGCATTTGGAGGAGACCTATCCCATTGCCCTGGGATTGGATGAAAGTCATCCGGAAAGACTTTATATTGCCAGTGGTATCTGGAAGAAAGGTGTGGGTGTATTAAGTGTTTCTGAGGATTACGGAGAGACCTTCACCTACGAGATGATTCCTACCACCGTGCATGGAAACCAAAGCGGACGAGGCGTGGGATATCGTTTGGTTGTGGATAAAAATGACAGCAATGTCTTATATTTTGCATCTCAGGTGGGTGGTCTTTTAAAAACCTCAGACCGGGGAAAGAGCTGGGAGAAGCTGCCTGTACCGGAGGATTACACCACCTTTGTGTGGGTATCCCAGGATTCGCAGACCTTAGTGGTGGGAACCGCAGGCTACATTACTCGGGTGGATGATTCTTTGCGTGGACATAGCTTATATGTATCCTATGATGGCGGTGTGAGCTTTGAGAAGCTGATGCAGCCGGAGAATGTGATTGTAGAAGATTCCAAGATGAATGGTCTGGTGGCGTCTCGCTATGACTACGATGGAACCTATCTGTATGTGACCATGAACAGCACTGGCAGATGGAATTATATCGTGGATTTGGGCTACAGCTGTGATACCGGAGATGTGATTGGCGGTAAGGTGCTGCGGTACGAATTTAGGGATGGTAGAATTACCGGCTATACAGACATTACTCCCGGAGAAGACGGAGTCCGAACCACGGAGTATTTAAATTACGGCTTCGGCGGCGTGTGCTCCTGCCTGAGGAAACCGGGACTTTTGGTATGCTCCAGTCTTTGTAAAGAAAAAATGGGGGCAGAATGTGTATATATTTCTGAAGACTATGGTGAGAGCTGGCGTGTCAGCTTGAACGGTCTGGAAAAGGGGGGCATTTATTTCCGTACCTCCTATATGAAGCCGGAGTACAATGGCAATCACTGCCTGCTTCACTGGCTCAGCGATATTAAGATGGATCCTTTTAATCCCAATAAGGTGTGGTTTAATTCCGGTACCGGTGTGTTTACTTCGGACGCGCTTCTTTCCGAGAATCCGGCATATCACGACTTCTGTGATGGTATCGAGGAAACGGTACACTTAAATGTGTATGCGCCTTTAAAGGGTGAGGTGAAGCTCCTTGATATCGTGGGAGATTTAGGCGGCTTTGCATTCCGTGATTTGGACACTCCCTGTACTAATTCCTTTGCAGATGCAGAGGGCAACCGCTACATTACCTGTATTAATGCGGATTTGTCCGATGAAAACGATAAACTGGCCATGATCACGGCTCGCGGCAATTGGAAGGGCAAGACTAAGGGAGGTCTCATCCGCACCACCGATGGATATGAAAGCTATGAGCGAATTCCTATGCCCTTTGGTATCAGCGAGAGGTTGGATAAGTACCTGCACTGGATAGAGGAGCCAAACGTAAATCCGGGCTGGGTAGCGATGTCGCCCAGCGGAGAAAATATCGTCTGGTCCGTAGCAGACATCATCCGGTTGCCGAAGGATTTGGTGATTTACAGTAAGGACGCTGGAAAGTCCTTTGCACAGGTGGCTATCTATGATAAAGAAGGAAGGCAGACCACCGAGGGCTATTTCAAGGCATATTCTGACCGTATGGAAAATGATTTGTTCTACGGATTTGATGAGAAGGGTAAGGTTTACATAAGTAAAGACGGCGGCGCAAGCTTCCACGAGAAGGAAGTACCCGGTTTCCCGGCAGCAGACTTTGGAATGATAGATACTGCAAATAAGACCGAAGCCCGGGGAGAAGCCGGAAAGAGCGGTGTATTCTACATGGCTCTTGGGGAGCATGGACTTTGGAGATTTGCTTATAACAAGGAAGATGACAGCATTGTCATTAAGAAGCTTAGCCAGGAGGGTGACGTGATTCACCGTGCCGGTCTTGGACTTGGCAGAGAAGGCGGTGACTATCTCACAGAGAGCAAGGCACTTTATGTGGTGGGAAGTATTGATGGTATTTACGGTTTTTACCGCACTTTAGATGAGGGTGAGACTTATGTGCGTATCAATACCAAGGAGCAGATGTACGGCGAAATCAACAGCTGCGACGGAGACAAGAGAGTATTTGGCAGATTTTTTATTGCTACAGGATCCAGAGGCGTGTTGTATGGAGAAGAGGTTAAATAGGAGGACAGTATGACAGTTTATACAGAGAACAATAAAGTTATCATTGCAAACGGCAAGCAGACTCTTTGGCTGGAGCCATGGGGCAAGAACAGCTTCCGTGTGCGCATGACCGGAGAATCCAAAATGGATGAAAATGACTGGGCACTGACGGAAGAGGTAGAAGCTTGCCAGTTGGAAATCGGTGTGGAGGAGCTGGATACTACAGACCCCTGGTATGCCTCTGAAGAATATGCTCATTATCATTCCTCCGGTAAGCAGTACACTGTGAAAAACGGTAAGATTACTGCGGTGATTAATCCGGAGGGCTGGATTAGCTATTACAATCAAAAAGGGGAACTCCTTACTGCGGAGTACTGGAGAAACCGTAACCGCATCAACCGTTACTGTGTGCCCATCCGCATTGATGCCAGAGAATTAAAGCCCATTCAGGGAAGCACGGACTTTGAACTGACTATGCGCTTTGAAGCATATGACGATGAGAAAATCTTCGGTATGGGACAGTATCAGGATAAGCATCTGGATAAAAAGGGTGCAACCTTGGAACTGGCACATCGTAACAGTCAGGCCAGCGTACCTTTTATGATTTCTAACCGTGGCTATGGATTTTTCTGGAACAATCCTGCTATCGGTACCGCAACCTTTGCAACCAACAAGACTGAGTGGTATGCAAAGAGCTGTAAGAAGCTGGATTATTTCATTACTGCAGGGGATACTCCTTTTGAAATTGAGGAGCAGTACAGTGCCGCAACCGGCAGAACTCCAATGATGCCGGAGTATGGCCTTGGTTATTGGCAGTGTAAATTACGTTATCGCAATCAGGAGGAAATTCTGGCGGTGGCAAGGGAGCACAAAAAGCGCGGACTTCCCATGGATGCCATCGTGGTGGACTTCTTCCACTGGACCATGCAGGGTGACTTTAAGTTTGAGCCAAGAGATTGGCCGGACCCGGAAGCTATGGTGAAGGAATTGAAGGATTTAGGTATCGAGACCGTGGTATCCGTATGGCCTACCATTGATGAGCGCAGTGAGAACTACGGCGAAATGAATGAAAAGGGTTATCTGGTGACTGCGGACAGAGGTATGTCCTATCATATGTCATGGATGGGAAATACCGTATTCTATGACGCAACCCATCCCGGCGCCCAGGAATTTGTATGGAATCGTTGCAAGAAAAACTATTACGAAAAGGGTACCCGCTGCTTTTGGCTGGACGAGGCAGAACCGGAGTACGGCCCTTATGATTTTGACAATTACCGCTATTATGCAGGTCCTGCACTACAGTGTACCAACACTTATCCGGTGGGCTATGCAAAGGGCTTCTATGATGGCCTGAAAGCTGCGGGTGAGACGGAGATTTTAAGCCTTGTGCGTTGTGCATGGGCAGGCAGCCAGAAGTATGGTGTACTGACCTGGTCGGGAGATGTACATTCCTCCTTCCGCTCCATGAGAGAACAGCTACAGGCGGGTCTGAATATGTGTACTGCGGGTATTCCATGGTGGACCTCTGATATCGGTGGTTTCCTGGGCGGAAATATCCAGGATGAGCATTTCCAGGAGCTGTTAGTCAGATGGTTTGCCTGGGGCGCATTCTGTCCGGTATTCCGTATGCATGGAGAGCGTTCTCCTTGGTACGAGAGAGAGCAGGAGTTTATCAACAATGTGCGCCAGCTTACTTCCGGACAGGACAATGAGGTGTGGAGCTTTGGCGAGGAGAATTATGAGATTCTTACCAAATATTTATTTATCCGTGAAAGACTTCGTCCTTACATCCGTGAGTGCATGAAGGCTGCCAGTGAAAACGGCAGCCCTGTGATGCGTCCGTTGTTCTTTGACTTCTCTGAGGATAAGGAGAGCTGGAACGTGGAGGATGCGTATATGTTCGGACCGGATCTTCTCATTGCGCCAGTGATGGAAGCGGGTGTCCGTGAGCGCGAAGTGTATCTTCCGAAGGGAGCTACTTGGAAGGAAGCTTATACCGGTAAGGTGTATGAGGGCGGTCAGAAGGTGGTTGCGCAGGCGCCGATAGAGATTATTCCTGTGTTTATCAGGGACGAGAAGGAATATGAGATTTATTAAATATTGTCTAGGAAAGTGTAGTCGTTTGTGGCTACACTTTTTGTTGGGCTGAATTAAGGTGTTATATCAAATGATGTCAAAGTATCACAGAATAACAGCATAGGTAAAAAGTATGTAGAAGAATGGTATATATCGTGTTATATTGCTCTATCCTTGTTTATGACTGCTGGAGGGAGGACGCACATTCGGATATTATAAGTGTTTACATTGTGAAGAGACCTTTGTTCCAGGTTTCATTAACTATGCAGTAGCAATAAATATCGTTGCGTTAAGAATGATGCGATGCCCGCATTGTGGCAAATGGAGATGGTGTCTGAAAGTACTGACAAAGAATGAGAGAGAGGAAAATGAAGGAACGTAATAAAATAATAATACAGATGGTAATTGCGATCATCGGTGTGGTTGCCGGCTTGCTGGGAGTGAATGCATTTAATCAGTATGTGCTTATGAGTCTTCCGCTTGTTATTCGTATGGTTTTGATGATTGTGACATATTTGCCGATTGCGCTGGTTCCTTTCTGTATTGTGTTATTTCATAAGGATAAGTGGTCTGACTATGGATTTTCAAAGGAAAAAATTGGATATCAGGTGTTGGTAGATCTTGGCATTGCATTGTGTATGTCATTTGTTTTTACGGTGATACCGCATTTAGCAGGGAAAAGTGACTGGGTAAATAATCAACGTCAATATCAATATATGTGGCAATTCATATACGATTTTGCTTATTTTATTTTTGCGGTTGCATTGGTGGAGGAGTTTGTTTTTCGTGGTCTTTTCTACAAGAAATTAGAAACACTTTTTGGTTCCGCCGTAGGTGCGATTATAGGTTCATCGGTTCTGTTCGGATTGTTTCATTTTCTGGGAGGAAATATAGTACAGATTCTTTTGACCGGTATCATCGGAGCTATATTTTGCATCTGTAAAGTTAAAATCAAAAATTGTACGTTGTTGTCGGTTATTATCGCGCATGGTGTATACGATGCACTGATTACAGTATGGCTAAATGTTTTTACTTAAGCGACTAATTTATATATGAGTAGAAATACCACAGAGTACAAATCAAAGATTTGTGCGAAGGGTGTATTTCGCTCTGCGAGGCTAAAATAGTATAAAAATCAGTTGATATTTTAGGGAAAACAACATATAATATTTATACAGATATGAATCTGTTGCACAAAGTGCATTAATATTTGGGCTGACCGAAAGGTCCTGGTCCACCGGCTGGCGGGGATTTACCCCGCCATTTTTCTACATAAAGGGGCGGTTATATGAAGGAAAAAGTACTTAGTGTTTTTATAGATGAATCGGGCGATTTTGGACAATACAATCCAGCTTCCCCCAATTACTATGTTGCAATGGTTTTACATAATCAGGAAATAGATATTTCAAAGAATATTGAAGCATTGGAAAGACAAGTAAGTAATTGGGGATATCCGGAGCATACAATTAATACAGGTCCACTAATCAGGCGTGATAGTGTTTATAAGAATGATTTGAGAGAACAAATAAAAGCGTTGTTTAATGCATTGTATCATTTTACTCGTTTGCTGGATATTCAGTACATCTGCCCGCGATTAATCAGGGAGATTGTGCAGAGAAATCCAAGTTGGCTTACACGGATAAATTGACAAAAGAGATTGCAAATCAACTTCGAGCAAAGGATACATATTTTTCATCTTTTGATAAAATTATTGTTTACTATGACTATGGACAGGTTGAGTTGGCGCAGATTCTTGTGTCTGTGTTTAATACTATGTTTTCTAATGTGGAATTTAGAAAGATAGAGACAAATCAGTATAAACTATCACAGGCAGCAGATTTGATTTGTACAGTAGAAGCGATAGCGCAAAAGACTATATTAACTAAATCGGAAAGTGAATTCTTTCATTCAAAGAATGAGTTTAGGAAAAATATTTATAAAAATATTGCGAAAAAGAAACTATAGGACTTTCCCTTGTTATTTGTTCGTGAGGGAAAAAAAGGGAAAAGTGAAAATTATATAGATGTTGATGGGCGGGAAAGCCCGTAAATACTGGAAAGTTAGAGAAATACACGCGCAATTTTGAAGTTTCTTAAGTAAATATCCACTCTACGGAACGTAGAAACCGCAAAAATTCACCATATTCTACGCTGCGTGGGTGTGAAATAAATTAAGAAATTTATACAATGAATCCAGAAAGGAGGAGATAGACCTATGGACCAAATTAAGATAGGTAAGTTTATTGCTGATGAAAGAAAAACAAAAAAATATACGCAACGAGAGTTGGCAGATAAACTCGGAATCAGTGATAAGACAATCTCAAAGTGGGAACGAGGAAATGGTTTCCCAGAAGTATCATTATTACTTCCACTTTGTAATGAATTAAACATTACAGTAAATGAACTTCTGTCTGGAGAACGATTGCAAGAAGTGGATTATAAAAAGAAAGCGGAGGAAAATATGGTGAATTTAGTAAAAGAAGCGCAAGAGAGTAAAAAGAAAATTGTAATGTCAGCGTTGGTTGCTACATTAGTAATAATTGCAGCAGTGCCGTTATTTGTTATAGCAGGTGCATTTGAAATGCAGGTTTGGACAAGAGCCTTAATAATAGGAATAGGTATTGTAATACTTGTTTTGGGAATTGCAATAGCATGTATATTAGATAGAGATGCCGGAGCATTTGAGTGTCCGGAATGCAAAGAACGTTTTGTGCCAGATATGAAAGCTTATGTAATGGGACCTCATACAATTACTAAGAGAAAATTGACTTGTCCTAAATGTGGGTGTACAAAGTATTGTAAGAAAGTTTTGACAAGATAAGTAGAAAATTACAGTTTGCGCCCGAGTTTGCAGATGAGAAGCATTAATTACAAATGACTTAAGAGCCATTGTAGAGAGTAAAAAATCTACAGTGGCTTTTTCATGCAATGAAATGTGGAGGGTGCGAAGATATCCTTAACATTTCATTTTAGGGGATGCATGTTCGGGGGTGTTGATAGATGCAAATTCGGATATCTGGCGGAGCTTACAGGAAATATAGTGGATTGTTGATTTTTAATTGGTGCCAAGGTCCATGACATTGCAAGATTGACATGTTCAATTGGTTGGAATAAAATATGAGTGAGAGAACGTATTTATGAGTAAACTATAGGAGATATCCCTGAGAACAATCAGGAGGTTTTGAAAAAAGCTTTCATGATGGGACAGACATTGCGGAGTTAATGGCGTGCTTTACTAAGAAAGAGGTGAAGAATTCTAAATTCCCAATGTTGTCGTCAGAGAGAATTTATCCTTGATTTGGATTACACAGAGGAGGAGTACGCTGAGGCCGAACAGGAATTACTACAGCGAGGGTAAGCTTTTAATGATGTTATGGAATAAGTCTGCAGTTAAGAATACTGTGGACTTATTTTCTATACAGTGGGATTACGCAAGAATGGAGGGAAAAAATGATGTATGTACTTATAACAGGCACGGACCATGGTCTTGGGCTGGCATTGGTAAAGGATTTACTGGAGAGGGGCTTCTTTGTAGTAGCCTGTAGATTGAATCCGGAGGAAAAGCAGGTGGATGCTTTGCTGGAGGCTTATGGGGAGAGGCTTAAGATTGTGGAGCTGGATATCGGGAAGGATGCCAGTGTGGCTTGCATGAAGGAAAAAGTTGCGGGGCTGGTGCCGCATATTGATTTACTAATCAATAGTGCGGGAATACTGGGAGATATGAGCAGGGTTTTAGGAGATGAGCTGGATTATGATGAAATTTTGCAGGTGATTAATGTGAATGCGCTGGGAGCACTGCGAGTGACAAATGCACTGGTAGAACAGGTAATGCGCAGTGAGCTTAAGACCATTCTTAATATATCCTCTGAGGCAGGAAGTATTGGGGATTGCTGGCGCGAGGGCTGGTTTGGCTATTGTATGTCTAAGGCGGCAGCAAATATGCAGTCCGTGCTGGCTTACAATAATATTAGGAAGGATGGCGGGAGACTCATTGTGATGCACCCGGGACATATGGCCACTTACATGCGGGGCCACTTGGATACTACGGCGAAAATGACCCCGGAGGAGGCATCGAAGATAATCTTGCATACGGTATTGGATACAGAGCTTCCTGTGGAGGAAAAGCCGTTATACATTAACCTTTATGGAGAGAGACTGCCATGGTAAGGGGAAGAGAGATGAAAAGAATACTGGTTTTGGGAATGTACGAGGATGCGATGTATCATCCAATGGCAGGTGTGGATGATTTCTTAAAAAAGTATCTGCCCCAATTTGAGTTTGTTTTTACGGATGATGTGTGGGAGCTTTGTAATGTGTCCGGTTATGATGGCTTCATTTCCTATTGGGATGACTGGAACAATAAGATACCCGATGCGGCATCGGAGGCATTGCAGGATTATGTGCTGCAGGGCGGAAAAATGCTGGTATTACATAACGGCATCAGCCTGCAACTACAGGAAAAGCTAAAGGTGATGATGGGCGGTAAGTTTCTCACCCATCCTGCCCAGGAGGAGATTGTCTTTAAACTAAAACCATGTGCACTTACAGAAGGGTGTGCCGATTTTACGCTCATGGAGGAGCCCTACCAGTTTGCACTGGAGGAGGATGATAAAAATATTTTTATGACCTACTCTTACCGCGGAGAAATATACCCTGCCGGTTGGCAGAAAACCTTTGGTAAGGGGGAAATAATCTTCCTGACTCCGGGACATACACCGGAAAAATTTGAGGATGCCACATATACCCAACTGATTCAGAATTGCGCCCATTATTTGTTCTAAAATCTATATAGCAGTAAAGTACCAGAAAAAATATCTTGACTTTCAAAGTATTTGTGATATAGTTTGAATATCAAAACAATCGAGATTCAAAATAAAAGGAGATAAAATCATGTTAGAAAAAGTAATCGAAATCGTAAAAGAGCAGTTAAACGTTGAGGCAGAAATTACCGCAGAATCCAACTTCAAAGAGGATTTAGGAGCAGATTCTTTAGACTTATTTGAAATCGTTATGGCATTCGAAGAGGAGTTCGGTACCGAGATTCCTACCGAGGACTTAGAGTCTATCGCTACTGTTGGTGATGTTGTAAATTACTTAAACGCAAAGGGTGTTAACTAATCTTACAGACAAGCGGAGTATAGAGATAGATGAAAACTAGAGTAACGGAATTACTTGGAATTGAATACCCGATTATTCAGGGTGGTATGGCCTGGGTTGCTGAGTATCATCTGGCAGCAGCAGTTTCCAATGCAGGTGGCCTTGGAATTATCGGTGCAGCAAGTGCGCCGGCAGAGGTGGTACGCGAGCAGATTCGCAAGACCAAAGAATTGACAGATAAGCCATTTGGTGTGAATGTAATGCTGATGAATCCGAATGCGGATGAGGTTGCGCAGGTGATTGTGGAAGAAGGCGTTAAGGTAGTAACTACCGGTGCAGGTAATCCGTCAAAGTATATGAAAATGTGGAAGGAAGCCGGAGTAAAGGTGATTCCCGTAGTAGCAAGTGTAGCGTTGGCTAAGCTTATGGAAAGAGCCGGTGCAGACGCCGTTGTTGCAGAAGGTACCGAGTCCGGTGGACACATTGGTTCTACTACTACCATGGCACTGGTGCCTCAGGTGGTGGATGCTGTGAATATCCCTGTTATTGCGGCAGGCGGTATTGCAGATGGAAGAGGCTTCGCAGCATCTATGATGCTTGGTGCGGAAGCTGTACAGATGGGTACCAGATTCTGCGTTGCAGAAGAAGCAATTACCCATGACAATTACAAGTTAAGAATTATCAAGGCGAAGGATATCGACTCCGAGGTTACCGGATTATCCCATGGTCACCCGGTTCGTCAGCTTCGCAACAATATGACCAAGGAATACTTAAAGCTGGAAAAAGAGGGTGTTCCTATGGAAGAACTGGAGTACTTAACTCTTGGTTCCTTAAGAAAAGCGGTTATGGATGGTGACACCATCAACGGTACTGTTATGGCCGGCCAGATTGCCGCTATGGTAAAGGAAGTTCAGCCATGTAAGGACATTATTGAAGAAATCATGTCTGATGCAAAGAAGTTACTTAACAGAGAATAGTTTGTAAGTCGAATAATCCGGTAAGGCTTTGCCAAGCCGGATATTATTCGGTTTAAAGTAGGAGTAGTATGAGTAAAATAGCATTTATTTTCCCGGGTCAGGGTGCACAGTACGTAGGAATGGGTAAGGATTTTTACGAGGCAGATGACACCTGTAAGGAAATTTACAAAGCAGCAAGTAAGGCAAGCGGACTGGACGTAGAGTCTCTTTGCTTTACCGAGAACGAGGAAATCAATATTACAGAATATACACAGATTGCTATGCTGGCAACAGAGGTAGCAATGCTTGCCGCAGTGCAGAAGAAGGGCATTGTGCCGGATGTAACGGCAGGACTTAGCCTTGGAGAGTACGGTGCGCTGGTAGCCAGTGGCGTTATGAGCATGGAAGATACCTTTAAGGTAGTGCGTCAGCGTGGCAAATATATGCAGGAGGCAGTTCCTACCGGTGGCGGCATGACCGCAGTGCTTGGTCTGGACGGTGACATTATCGCAAAGATTTGCGAGGAGACACCTGGTCAGGTATCCGTTGCAAATTACAACTGTCCCGGACAGATTGTTATTACCGGTGAGGTAAATGCCGTAGCTGCTGCTGCTGCAAAGCTGACCGAGGCAGGTGCTAAGAGATGCCTTCCTTTAAAGGTAAGCGGACCTTTCCACTCAGAGATGCTTGCCGGTGCAGGGGAGAAGCTGGGTGAGGTACTGGCAGAGACTACCGTAAATGATATCAAAATTCCTTATATCACCAATGTAACCGCAGATTATGTAACCGACCCTTCTCAGGTGAAGGATTTACTTACCAGACAGGTTTCCAGCAGTGTACGCTGGCAGCAGACCATGGAGAGGATGCTTGCGGATGGCGTGGATACCTTCGTAGAAATCGGACCAGGTAAGACCTTAAGCGGATTTATGAAGAAGATTAATAAGGAAGCAACCGTTATTAACATAGAAAAAGTGGAAGATTTAGCAAAGCTGGACGCACTTGTGTAAGTCCGGCAGAGGCAGGAGGAAAGATATGCTTAGTGGAAAAGTGGCACTGGTTACCGGTGCGAGCAGAGGAATCGGAAGAGAAATCGCCATTACCTTAGCCGGATATGGCGCTACGGTAATCGTAAATTATAACGGTTCTGCCCAGGCAGCCCAGGAGGTAGTAGATACCATCGTGGAGGGTGGCGGACAGGCAAAGGCAGTGCAGGCATCCGTAGCAGTGGATGAGGACTGCAAAAAGATGATTGAGGATACTCTTGCAGAGTACGGCAAAATCGACATCTTAGTAAATAATGCAGGTATTACCAAAGACAATCTGATGATGAAGATTTCCGAGGAAGACTTCGATGCAGTGATGGATACCAATGTAAAGGGAACCTTCCTGACCATTAAGCATATGTACAGAGCCTTCTTAAAGCAGAGAGGCGGACGTATCATCAATATGTCTTCCGTAACCGGACTTTCCGGCAACGCAGGACAGAGCAATTATGCGGCAAGTAAGGCAGCTGTGGTAGGCCTTACCAAGAGCGTAGCAAAGGAATTGGCAGCCAGAGGCGTAACCTGTAATGCCATCGCTCCCGGATTTATCGAAACCGACATGACCGCAAAGATGACCGATGCAGCCAAGGAAGCCGTATTATCCCAGATTCCTATGAAAAAGGTAGGTCACGTAAAGGATATCGCTGAAACCGTAGCTTTTTTAGCTAGTGATAAAGCATCCTACATCACCGGCCAGGTCATCTCTATCGACGGCGGCTTACACATGTAACAAATACCGGCTAACGGTTTATAATTTATCGTAGACTAGCGGGTTTCTGGAGACCATATCTTACTTTTCAGACCCTTGAAAAACGTTGGTCCTTGGCGAGGTTTTTTCGAGCCTAGTACCACTACGTTTTTCACGGAGCGAGAGCGCGTCTGAAAAGTAAGATATGGTCTCCGGAAACCCGCGGAAAGAGGATAGAAGAATGAAAAAAAGAGTAGTTGTAACCGGTATGGGCGCTATCACCCCTATTGGTCTTAGTGTAGAAGAGTTTTGGGCAAATGTGAAGAAGGGTGTCACCGGATTTGATTTTATTACTAAGTTTGATGCATCCGAATATAAGTGTAAAATCGCAGCAGAAGTAAAGGGCTTCGAAGGCAAGAACTTTATGGATTTCAAGGCTGCAAAGAGAATGGAGCTTTTCTGCCAGTATGCCGTGGCTGCTTCTAAGGAAGCTATGGAGGACGCCGGCGTAGATATGGAGAAGGAAAATCCATATCGTGTAGGTGTGGCAGTAGGCTCCGGTATCGGTTCCCTTCAGGCTATGGAAAGAGAACATCAGAAGCTTATGGAAAAGGGGCCAAACAAGGTAAATCCTCTGTTAGTTCCTATGATGATTTGTAATATGGCAGCAGGTAATGTGTCCATTCAGTTTGGCTTAAAGGGCAAGAGCATTAACGTAGTTACTGCTTGTGCAACCGGAACCAACTGTATTGGTGAAGCATTCCGTACCATCCAGTATGGTGATGCAGACATTATGCTGGCAGGTGGTACGGAGAGCAGCGTGACCCCTATCGGTATCGCAGGCTTTACCGCATTAACCGCATTAACCTCTTCTGAGGATCCTGCAAGATGCTCCATTCCTTTTGATAAGGATAGAAGCGGCTTTGTAATGGGTGAAGGTGCAGCAGTTCTTGTTCTTGAAGAGTTAGAGCATGCAAAGGCACGTGGTGCAAAGATTTATGGTGAAATCGTGGGCTACGGATGTAGCTCTGATGCATTCCACATCACTTCCCCTGCAGAGGACGGAAGCGGTGCTGCAAAGGCTATGGAAAATGCTATGGCAGATGCAGGGGTAACTCCGGAGCAGGTAACCTATATCAATGCGCACGGAACCAGTACACATCACAACGATTTATTCGAGACCAGAGCTATCAAGATGGCCTTTGGTGAGAACGCAAAGAATGTAAAGGTAAACTCTACCAAGTCCATGGTAGGTCACTTACTTGGTGCAGCAGGTGCCATTGAGGCGATTACCTGTATCAAGGAGCTTCAGGAAGGATATATTCATCAGACCGTTGGTCTTCAGAATCCGGACGAGGAGCTTGACCTTAACTATTGTATGGAGTCTTACGAGGAAGACTTTGAATATGCATTGTCCAACTCTCTTGGCTTCGGTGGTCACAATGCCAGCTTATTAATGAAGAAGTACGTGTAAGGAGAGGAATATGTCTGTATTAACAACGAAGGAAATTATGGAAATCATTCCTCACAGACAGCCATTTCTGTTAATCGATACCATCGAGGAGCTGGAGCTGGCGAAGAGAGCAGTGGGAAAGAAATGTGTAACCTATAACGAGCCCTTCTTTGCGGGACATTTCCCGGGAGAGCCGGTTATGCCGGGAGTGCTTATCATCGAGGCACTTGCTCAGGTAGGTGCAGTGGCTATTTTAGGATTGCCGGAGAACAAAGGCAAGATTGCTTACTTTGCAGCAGTGAACAACGCAAAGTTCAAGGGAAAAGTAGTACCCGGCGATGTGCTGATGTTAGAAACTGAAATCACAAAGTGTAAGGGTCCTATCGGTGTAGGAATGGCCAAGGCTTATGTGGAAGGCAAGCTGGTTTGTCAGGCAGAGCTTACCTTTGCAATCGGACAATAATCGAGGTAGTTATGGAATTAAAACCATTAAAAATAGGTGATTTAATAGCGAAAATCCCTGTGGTACAGGGAGGTATGGGTGTCGGTGTCAGCTTATCCGGACTTGCCGGAGCTGTGGCCAAAGAGGGTGGCGTAGGAATCATTTCTACTGCGCAGATTGGCTATAAGGAAGAGGGCTTTGACGCGGACCCAATCGGAACCAACTTAAAGGCTATTGAGAAGGAAGTAAAGAAAGCAAGAGAAATTGCACCGAAGGGGATTATCGGTGTGAATATCATGGTAGCCACCAGACAGTACGAGGAATATGTGAAGGCTGCGGTAAAGGCTGGAGTGGATTTAATCATCTCCGGCGCAGGACTTCCCATGACCCTTCCGGAATTGGTAGGGGGCTTCCAGACCAAGATTGCCCCCATTGTTTCCAGCTTGAAATCCGTGCAGGTAATCTGGAAATACTGGGAAAAGAAATATAATGTGGCACCGGATATGGTGGTGATCGAAGGACCCAAGGCCGGTGGACATTTAGGCTTTTCTTACGAACAGCTTCAGGATATTCCGGGTCTGAATTTTGAAGAGGAAATCAAGAAGATTGTGGCTTTTGTAAAAGAGAATGCGGCGAGAATCGGCAAAGAGATTTCCGTAGTAGTGGCCGGTGGAATTTACAATAGAGAGGATGCGGAGAAGGCTATTGCCCTCGGCGCGGACGGTGTCCAGATGGCAACCCGTTTTGTGACCACTCATGAGTGTGACGCATCCATGGAATACAAGCAGTCCTATATCAATGCCAAAGAAGAAGATATCATCATCGTAAAGAGCCCGGTAGGAATGCCCGGCAGAGCTATTAAGAACCCATTTATGGATAAAGCGGCCTTAGGTCAGGTGCCCCATGGCAAGTGCCATCTGTGCATCTCCACCTGCAAGCCCATGGAGACCCCATACTGCATTACAGAAGCGCTGGTAAATGCAGTAACAGGAAATATAGATAATGCGCTACTGTTTTGCGGAACCAATGCATATCGTGCAACGAAGCTGGAATCCGTAGCAGATATCATGAGGGAATTTCAATGAACGCAAGAATAATTGGAACAGGCAGCTACCTTCCAAAGAGAGTAGTTACCAACGACGATTTAGCCAAAATAATGGATACCAGTGATGAATGGATTTCATCCAGAACCGGTATTAGAGAAAGACACTTAGTAGTGGAAGAGAATACTGCATCCATGTGTATCGAAGCCGCAAAAGAGGCTTTGAAGGATGCAGATATGGCTCCGGAAGATGTGGAACTGATTATTGTAGCAACCCTTTCCGCTGACCATGTGACCCCTTCAGCAGCATGTGAAGTGCAGGCAGGCATCGGTGCAGTGAATGCAGTGGCATTTGACTTAAATGCAGCATGCTCCGGCTTTGTATTTGCATTAAATACTGCTCAGGCATTCATCCAGTCAGGCATCTACAAAAATGCACTGATTCTTGGCGCAGAGACCCTGTCCAGAATCATGGACTGGAACGATAGAGGTACCTGCGTACTCTTCGGAGACGGAGCAGGTGCAGCAGTAGTAAAAGCAGACAACGAAGGCATTATGGCCTTTGAACAGTATTCTGATGGTGCAAAGGGTCACGTCCTTGCCGGAATTAACCGCAAGAACAATAACCCCTATGTAAAGAACGACACTGAGCCATGCTACGTGCAGATGGATGGTAAGGAAGTATACAGCTTCGCGGTAAGCACCGTACCTAAGTCCATTTTGGGCGTATTGGAAAAAGCAAACCTGACGGTAGAGGATGTGGATGTATTCCTCCTCCACCAGGCCAATATCCGCATCATCCAGTCCGTAGCAAAACGCTTAAAGGTTTCTCTGGATAAATGCCCTATCAGCTTAGACCACTGCGGAAACCTCTCCGCAGCTAGCATCCCCGTCCTCTTAGACGAGGCTAACAAAAAGGGACTCCTAAAACGCGGTGATAAGGTCATCCTCTCCGGCTTCGGCGGAGGCCTCACCTGGGGAACCACCTTACTTACCTGGTAAGGAGCAACTATAAAAAACTACTTACAGTTTCCGGCAAAATTCTTTTATTGTAGATTTTGCCGTAACCTAGCCCCTTGGACAGCATATATCTTACTTTTCAGACTGTTGAAAAACGTCAGCACTTGGCGAGGTATTTTCAAGCCTAGTACTGCTACGTTTTTCACCAAGTGAGAACGGGTCTGAAAAGTAAGATATATGCTGGCCGAGGGGCGCAAATCAACCACAATACTTTGAATCTCAAACAATCAGGAGGCAAAAATATGAACTGGGAGCAGGCATCCAAGAATTTGGAGGAAAGACGTGCAAAGGCCGCATTAGGTGGCGGACAGTTAAAGATTGATAAGCAGCATCAGCAGGGCAAGCTCACTGCCAGAGAGCGTATCGAAGTTTTACTGGACCCAGGCACCTTTGTGGAGGTGGACAACTTCGTTGAAGGACGAATTGATGATTTTGAATTGGACAAAAGACGTGTGCCGGGCGATGGTGTAGTGACCGGCTACGGTGAAATAGATGGCAGAACCGTATTCGTTGCAAGTGAGGACTTTACCGTAATCGGTGGTACTTTGGGCGAATATCATTCCATGAAAATTGCAAGAATTCAGGATATGGCGATGACCATGAAGGCACCCATGATCTGCATTAACGATAGTGGCGGAGCCCGTATTGAGGAAGGTATCTCATCCTTAAGCGGTTATGCGGGAATGTTCCTGCGCCATACCAAGGCTTCCGGCGTGATTCCTCAGATCGCGGTAATCTTGGGACCTTGCTCCGGCGGTGCATGCTATGCTCCGGCGATTTGCGACTTTATCTTTATGGTAAGAGATATCTCCAAGATGTTTATCACCGGTCCTAACGTAGTGAAGACCGTTATCAACGAAGAGGTTTCTACAGAAGAGCTGGGTGGTGCACAGGTACATGCGACTAAGAGTGGTGTATCCCACTTTACTTACGATACTGAGGGCGAGTGTTTGATGGGCGTGCGTAAGCTTTTAGCATACCTGCCAAGTAATTTTGAGGAAAAGCCTCCAAAGAGTCTTTCCCATGAGAAGAGAGAGAAGGCCTTCCTTTCCATGAACAAAATGCTGGAAAGAATCGGCTCAAATAAAAAGCCGGAGGTAAAGGCGGCAGCTCCTGCAGTAAATCCTTGTGCCCGTATTCAGGAAATCGTGCCGGATAATTCCAGAATAGCATATGATGTGAAGGAAGTTATTGAATGCATCGTAGATAAGGACAGCTTTTTCGAGGTGCAGAAGGAATTTGCTACCAATGTGGTAGTGGGCTTCTCCAGAATGAACGGTGCCGTAGTAGGTATCGTGGCAAACCAGCCAAAGCAGATGGCAGGTTCCCTGGATTACCACGCATCCGATAAGATGGCAAGATTTATCCGTTTCTGTGACTGCTTTAACATTCCGCTGATTACTTTAGTTGACGTACCTGCGTTCTTACCGGGAACTGCACAGGAGCACAATGGAATCATCCGCCATGGTGCAAAGGTGCTTTATGCATATTCTGAAGCAACCGTACCGAAGATTTCCGTGATTATGAGAAAGGCTTACGGTGGTGCTTATATCGCTATGAACTCTAAGGATATGGGCGCAGATATGGTATTTGCATGGCCTATTGCAGAAATTGCGGTAATGGGTGCGGATGGTGCCGTAAATATTGCATTTAAGAGAAAAATCAAGAATGCTTCCGACCCGGAGGCTATGCGCGCACAGTGTAAGAAGGAATACGAAGAGCGTTTCTTAAATCCATATGTGGCAGCATCCAGAGGTTATGTAAATGAAGTAATCCAGACCTACGAGACCAGAGAGAAACTGTTAAAGGCGCTGAAGGTCTTAAAAGCAAAGAGTGTGGAAGCTCCGAAGAAAAAGCACGGAAATATTCCATTGTAAAGAAAATTGCAGAGGCCTTTCGAAAAAAGTTAATACTTGTATCAAATACCGAATATATGGTACACTGATACAGAGAAAAGGTATTAATTTTGGGAGGATAAATCCATGGGAATGTTATTATTAATGGGCGGTGGTTTGTTGGTGATTATTGTGGCAGTGATTGTAGCGGTGGTATCTGCTGTATCAAGCTCCAATATTCCAACGGATGAGCCATAAAATGAGGAAATGAAAGGGTGTGTCTGCATTGTGCAAACACACCCTTTTTAAATTTTCGGAGGGTATTAGATATAGCCCAGTGTTTTAAAGATAAATAAAAATATAGTCAGTGTCACCGAGCTTAGGAAGGTGGTGGCAACCACTAAAGAAGAGGTCAGTACACCCTCGTGTCCCATGCTCTTTGCCATGACGTAGCAGCTTGGAGTGGTGGGAGCGCCCAGCATCACAAGGAGTGCTACCAGCATCTCGTTGCAAAAGCCCATGTGAATGGCCAGAGGCAGGAAGATGGCGGCCGGAATCACCAGCTTGATACAGCTGCCAAGGATGGTGGGTGTGAGCTGTTTGATTGCTTTCTTTCCTTCAAAACCTGCACCTAATGCAATCAGAGCAAGGGGTGAGGCCAGCTGACCGATGTTCCCGATGGTCTTGGTAATCATGGCTGGGAAAGGAATCCGTAAAAGGGATGCTGCCATGCCGAGGAAAATGCCAATGACAATGGGATTTTTCAGGGCATCCACAAAGGTCTTTTTTAAAGAGGACTTTGTAAGACCTTTAGCTTCCGGACCGGTTAAGGACAGAATAAATACGGCTGCCACATTGTAAAGAGGCACAGTGCCGATAATCATCAGCGGTGCCATACCGGAGTTGCCGTAAATATTCTGGATAAAGGCAAGCCCCATGACGGCGGCACTGCCTCGGTAGGAGCCTTGCACAAATTCTCCAAGGATACTTTTGTCCTTCATGAAGAGGTGTGCCAGTACCCAGACAGTAAGGATACAAAACAGGGTCACGAAAAAACAAAAGCATACATACCCGGTATCCCAGACAGCGTAGAAATCCGACTGGGCAATGTCCTTGAACACCAGAAAGGGAAGTGTGACCTTGAAATTAAAGGTGTTCAGGGTTTTTATAAAGGGTTCGTCCAGCATCTTTATCTGCCTGAGAAAATAGCCGATAACCATTACCAGAAAGATGGGGACGGTAGCGTTTAGACTAAAGTATAATTGTTCCATATGCTTCTCCTTTGGTTTGCTAAAGGAAGTATAGGGCAGTAACTTTAAAAAATCAAGTTGTCAGTGGAAAAAAGAACGTGGAATGTGGTAAAATAATGATATGAGTTTTGAAGTTCAGATTATCATTGTGATTGCAGTTTTTATATTGATTTTATTGGTGGCGGTGCTGTTTCTGCACAAGGCAAAAAAGCGTTATCCGGCGGATATCGATCTGATGGAGGGCCGGGATTTTGAGCGGTTTTGTGCGGAGCTTCTAAGGCGCAGGGGCTTTTTGGAGGTGGAGGTAACCAAGGGAAGCGGTGACTACGGCATCGACATTTTGGCAGAGAAGGATGGTGTAACCTATGCCATTCAGTGTAAGTGCTATGCCACGCCTGTGGGAGTGTCGGCTATTCAGGAGGCCTACGCAGGCAGAGATTATTATGACAGAATGGTTGGAGCTGTGATGACCAACCAGTATTTTACCTCGCCGGCAGTGGATGCGGCGAAGAAGCTGAAAATTCTTTTGTGGGACCGCGGGTATTTAGAGCGTATGATGGAGGAAGAGGCGTGAATATTAGAACCACACTAAACGAAGTGCTGGTAAAGCTTTTTCGTGAGATAATCACAATTGAAGAACGAGCCATTAAGCAGAGTCAGTTCAAAGATCTGACCACGAATGATATGCATGTGATAGAGGCGATTGGAACCGGTGAGGCAAAGAATATGTCCACGGTTGCAAAGAGCTTATCTATTACTACCGGAACGCTGACCATTTCTGTGAATGGTCTGGTGAAGAAGGGGTATGTGGAGAGAGTGCGTAGCGAGGAGGACCGACGAGTGGTGCTGGTCTCGCTGTCGGAAAAGGGCAAGCAGGCCCATGCCCAGCACGCAGGCTTCCACAATAGCATGATAGATGCCATTGAGGAACGCCTTAGTGATGAGGAACTGGAAGTACTGGGAAAAGCTTTAACCAATTTACATGGGTACTTTATGAATATCAAGAATGGACAGTAGGGTGTCAAAATCTGCCGGTCCATTATCCAGCAGGAACTTATGGAAGGAGAGGTCGCTGTAGTCGTCTCCCCAGACCGTGAGGGCCTGCTTTTTTAGTTCCAGAATTTCCAGATAACCGGCATAGTATTTCAGATAATTGGTGGGTTCCTCTACGATGTAGCGGTAGATGGCAGCCACAGTTTCCTTGTCCGTGATTCCGTATTTCTCCAGCTGGTGATAGACCTCCACCTCTGTGGCACCGTCGTAGTGAATTATAATATCCAAAAGACCATATACTGCCAGAAGCAGGCTGCGCTGGTATTTTTCGGCTTGAGCTATGGTGGCGGCATCTTCGTAGCCGCTTTCCTCCAGTAAATCCGTAGCATAATCATAAGCCATGAATTCGGTGTAGAGTGCCCAGCCCTCTAAGAAGCCGCCGTACCAGAGCAGGGACTTTAAGTAACCGTTTTCCTGCTGCTCCATATGATAGCTGTCGTAGGTGGTCTGGTACAGGTGTCCGGGAAAGCCCTCATGAGCCAGAGTAGTGTACAGCTCCAGACCGGTGGCAGTGAGTTTTTTATTGATGTAGATGACATTGTTTTTGTAATCATCCAGGGGTGGAGTCAGGTAAAAGGCGGGGGCAGTATGCTCTGTGAGCGCATCGGACACATTCTTTACCTGTAGTCCCACGGTAGTCTGTAGTGGTGGGAAGTCCTCTTCCATACGGGTCTGTAGGTCTTGCAGAATATCCATGGGCTGGGTCAGGGGGAAATCCGTGGTCAAGGGACCTTGGGTTTCTCTAAGAAGCTCCTGCACATTTTTGTTACGGAGAGTGTAAATCAAGGCATCGTACTGCTCATCAATCTGTCTTGTGAGAAGACTGCGGATATCCTCTACGCTGCGGCCAGAGCCGGTCTGGCTCTTTAGCAGGGCCTCGTAATAGGCCCTGCCCTCCGGTTTGTGGCAGAGTCCTTCCACCGGGCAGCAGTATTCCCGCAGCTCCCAAAGACCCTCCCGGAGAGCCTGATAGGCGGGGAGCATCTGGTTAAGGAGGATTTCTGTGTGCTTTTCTATGTATGCTGCTGCTTCCTTACTGCTTAAATCGCCGGTGGTCTGGAGGCTTCCAAGACGTTCGGAAAAGGTCTGTTGCAAAAAATGCTCACCCGCACAGATGGAGTCTTCCGTCAGACAGCTTTCGCAGCCCTTCAGCACCTCCTGCAGACTTTCTATGGACATGAACAGGCCCGCTCTGGCCTTTTCCTGTTCGTAGGTCAGAAGAGAGTCTAAGTAATCCGGAACGATTTCCAGCAGGGATAAGTATTCCTCCACATCCTGTTTGTGCTGCAACCGGTATTCGGCAAGAAGAATCAGGAGCTGGGTATGTACGCCGGAGGAGGGAGAAAAGGGCTCCTCGTAGTAGGAGAAGCTGTTGACCTGGATAGCGTCTGTCAGACCGCTGACAAGGAGCTTTCGGAGAGTTTCGTTTTCCGGGGAAAGCTCCTCCGGGGTCATGGCAGAAAGGGTATCCCGGTATTCGGTTAAGGTATCGTTGTGCCTTTTGGAGGCTCCTTTATCGTAAAGGGGCAGGGATACCTGGTCCGTGGCAAGTCCATATTTGCCGGGAGAGGCCAGGGTGTAGTGGAGACTTAAGGTATCGGTGCTCATTTCTTCGGCAAACAGGGCTCTGCCCACATCTGCAAAGTGGTCATCGGTGCTGCCGCAACCGCTGAAAAGGGTCAGTATGGTAAGGGTGGTCAGGACAGCTGGGAGTAGAGAATGCTTGGTTTTTTTCATGTAGAAAGCGACTCCATGGTTTTTGTAATGTATATGTGGGGGAAAGCGTAAAAGATGCAGAAAAAGTATATATTGTTTCAAAAATAAGATGTATTTGATACAACTTAACAAACTTGTACATAAAAAGTACAAAAGATGTATTGACGAAACCGAACAAGATGTCTATACTGAAAGCATGAGCGAGAAAGTACCCAAGTACCAGGAATTGGTAGATTACATTAAACTGAATATTGAAAACGGTAATCTCCAGCCCGGAGATAAGCTGTATTCGGAGAATGAGCTTACCACCATGTTTGGGTACAGCAGACAGACAGTTCGTCATGCAATAGCCCTTTTGGTGGAGGATGGTCTTTTATCCACGGTGAAGGGAAGTGGAACCTATGTGTGCGACACCAGAGCAAATAACTTAGAGCAGCGAAACCGTATCGCGGTAGTGACCACCTATGTGGATAGCTACATTTTCCCCAAGACTATACAGGGAATTGAAAAGGTATTGTTTGACAAGGGCTATTCCGTACAGATTTCCTTTACGGACAATACAACTTCCAGAGAACGGGTGGTGCTGGAGGATTTGATTAATCGTGATGATGTGGCCGGAGTGATTGTGGAGGGAACCAAGAGTGGACTTCCAAGTCCCAATATTTCTCTGTACAAAAAGCTACAGGATAAACGTATCCCCATGATTTTTATCAACACCTTTTATCCGGAGTTAAATGCTCATCACGTATCCTTAAACGATGTGGAGGCGGCGAAAAAGGCGGTGAATTATCTGCTGGAGAAGGGACACCGGAAGATTGGTACCATTATGAAGCTGGATGATGGTCAGGGGAGGCTTCGTTACCTCGGTTATCTGAAGGCCATGGAAAAGGCGGGACTGCCTATTTCCGATTCTGCCATGGTGTGGATTGATACGGATGATTTTAAGCAGCTTTCCCTGTGTATGGAGAAGATTCTGAGCCGCATACAGGACTGCACGGCTCTTCTGTGTTATAACGACCAGGTGGCGTTCCAGCTGATTAAGCTTCTGTCTCAGCGGGGTATTAAGGTACCCGACCAGATGTCCATCATCAGTATTGATGATTCGGATCTTGCCCGGATGAATAACATCCAGATTACCTCCCTGCCCCATCCCAAGGAAAGTCTGGGAGAGAAGGCAGCGGAGAACCTGCTTAAGCTCATTGCAGATCACAGAGCAGATGTGACCTACGAATTTGACACCCGTGTGGTGGAAAGAGATACAGTCAGAGATATTAAAAAATAGGAGGATTTTCAACATGAAAGCAACAAAGAATTATCAGTTCTGGTTTTGTACCGGATCACAGGACTTATACGGAGATGAGTGTCTTCGTAAGGTGGCAGACCACTCTGCAAAGATTGTAGAGGCATTAAATGCTACCGGTAAGTTCCCTTACGAAATCGTATTAAAGCCTACTTTAATTGACCAGGCTTCCATCCGTAAAACCTTCAACATGGCAAACAATGATGAGAACTGTGCCGGCGTTATCACCTGGATGCACACCTTCTCTCCTGCAAAGATGTGGATTATCGGTCTTCAGGAGTATAAGAAACCTCTTTGCCATTTACATACTCAGTTCAATGAGGAAATTCCTTACGATTCCATCGACATGGATTTTATGAACGAGAACCAGTCTGCACATGGTGACAGAGAATACGGTCACATCGTAAGCCGTATGGGTATCGAGAGAAAGATTATCGTTGGTCACTGGGCTAATGCAGGAGTACAGGATAAGCTGGCTTCCTGGATGAGAACCGCTGTTGGGGTTATGGAGTCTTCTCACATCCGTGTATGCCGTATCGGTGACAATATGAACAATGTTGCAGTTACCGAAGGTGATAAGGTAGAAGCACAGATTAAGTTTGGCTGGGAAATCGACCACTACAATGTAAATGACGCAGTGGATTACGTAAACGCTGTTTCTGAAGGCGACGTAAATGCACTGGTTGATGAATATTACAGCAAGTATGAAATCCTTCTTGAGGGAAGAGATGCCGCAGAATTCAAGAAGCATGTTGCAGTACAGGCACAGATTGAAATCGGTCTTGAGAAGTTCCTTGAGGATGGCGATTATCATGCAATCGTTACCCACTTTGGTATGCTGGGCGGCTTAAAGCAGCTTCCTGGTCTGGCAATCCAGAGACTTATGGAGAAGGGCTACGGTTTCGGTGGCGAAGGTGACTGGAAGACCGCTGCCATGGTTCGTTTAATGAAGATTATGACCGCTGGTATGAAGGATGCGAAGGGTACCTCTTTCATGGAGGATTACACCTACAACTTCGTTCCGGGCAAGGAAGGTATCTTACAGGCTCATATGTTAGAGGTATGTCCTACGATCTCTGACGGTCCTATCGGAATCAAGGTGAATCCTTTATCCATGGGTAACAGAGAAGATCCTGCAAGACTTGTATTTACCTCTAAGACCGGCCCTGGTGTAGCTACCTCCTTAGTAGATATGGGTAACCGTTTCCGTCTCCTTGTAAATGCAGTGGATTGTAAGAAGTGTGAGGAGGAAATGCCAAAGCTTCCTGTAGCTACTGCATTCTGGACTCCTCAGCCGAACCTGGAAATCGGCGCTGCTGCATGGATTATGGCAGGTGGTGCTCATCATACCGCATTCTCTTACGACCTTTCTGTAGAGCAGATGGTTGACTGGGCAGATGCAATGGGCATCGAAAGCGTAGTTATCGACAAGAACACCGACCTTCGTGCATTCAAGAACGAGCTTAAGTGGAACTCTGTGTACTATCGTTAAGGCATAAAGGAGATTTTATATGAAGAACACAATTTTAAATGGTAAGGCTGCCCTTGGTATTGAGTTTGGCTCTACAAGAATCAAGGCAGTGTTAATCAATGAGAAGCATGAGACCTTAGCTCTCGGAACCCATGACTGGGAGAACCGTCTGGTAGATGGTATCTGGACCTACACTTTAGATGATATCTGGGGCGGACTTCAGGATTGTTATGCAAGCCTTGCAGCAGACGTTAAGGCAAAATATGATGTGGAGATTACCAAGCTTTCTGCAATCGGTTTCTCTGCAATGATGCACGGCTATCTTGCGTTTGATAAGAATGATGAGCTCCTCGTTCCTTTCCGTACCTGGAGAAATACCATTACTGCACAGTCCAGCGCGGTTTTAACAGAGAAGCTTGGCTTTAACATTCCTCAGAGATGGAGCATTTCACATCTCTATCAGGCAATCTTAAATAAAGAAGAGCACGTAAAAGATGTTGCATTCTTTACCACTCTTGCAGGATATATCCACTACAAGCTGACCGGAGAAAAGGTACTTGGTATCGGCGATGCTTCCGGTATGTTCCCGATTGATTCTGCGCAGAATAATTATGATAGCAAGATGATTGCTACCTTTGATGAATTAGTGGCAGGGGAGGGCTTTGGCTGGAAGCTGGCAGACATCCTTCCGAAGTGCTTAAATGCAGGTGAGGCAGCTGGTACACTTACCGCAGAGGGTGCAAAGCTTCTTGACGTATCCGGTAAATTAGAGGCAGGTATTCCTCTTGCTCCTCCTGAGGGTGACGCAGGTACCGGTATGACCGCTACCAATGCTGTAGCAGTAGGAACCGGTAATGTTTCCGCAGGAACCTCCATCTTCTCCATGATTGTTACCGAGAAGGAACTTAAGGGTGTTCATGAGGAAATCGATATGGTTACTACTCCGGACGGGAAGCCGGTAGCTATGGTACACTGTAACAACTGTACCTCCGACTTAAATGCTTGGGTGAACTTATTCAAGGAGTTCGCGGATACCTTTGGTATGAGCGTGGATATGAACGATTTATACGGTACTCTTTACCGTAAGGCTTTAGAAGGCGATGCTGATTGTGGCGGACTGGTTTCCTTCAACTACTTCTCCGGCGAACCGGTTACCGGTTTTGCAGAGGGTAGACCGCTGTTTGTTCGTAAGCCGGATGCAAAGTTTAACCTTGCAAACTTTATGAGAAGCCACATTTTATCTTCTCTGGCAACCATTAAGATTGGTAACGATATCCTTATTAAGGAAGAAGGCGTGAAGGTAGATTCTATTATGGGTCACGGCGGTCTCTTCAAGACCCCTGTGGTAGGACAGAAGCTCCTGGCAGCAGCCTTAAATACTTCTGTAACCGTTATGGATACCGCAAGTGAGGGCGGTCCTTGGGGTATGGCTGTACTTGCAGCGTATATGGTAAACAAGGATGAGAATGAGTCCTTAAGTGATTACTTAAATAACAAGGTATTTGCAGGACAGACCGGTTCTACCATCGCTCCGGACGCAGCAGATGTAGCAGGCTTTGATGCATTTACTGAAAGCTACAAGGCTTGCTTTGCAGCAGAACACGGCGCAGTGGATAACTGGAAATAGGAGGCGTAATCATGTTAGAAGAATTAAAACAGAAGGTTTATGAAGCAAATATGGATTTACCTAAGTATGGTCTGGTAACCTTTACTTGGGGTAATGTAAGTGCTATTGATAGAGAAAAGGGACTTATCGTAATCAAGCCAAGTGGCGTGGAATACGATAAGCTGACTCCCGAAGATATGGTTGTTGTGGATTTAGAGGGTAACAGAGTGGAAGGAAAGTACAATCCTTCCTCTGACACTGCAACCCATATTGAGCTTTACAAGGCATTTGAGGAAATCGGCGGTATCGTACATACTCATTCTTCTTACGCTACCAGCTGGGCCCAGGCAGGAAGAAGTATTCCCTGCTACGGAACCACTCATGCAGATTATATCTATGGTGAGGTTCCATGTGTAAGATGTTTAACTAAGATGGAAATTGAAGAAGCTTACGAGCAGAATACCGGAAAGTTAATCGTCAGTGAATTTATTCATCTTTGTAAGGAGCCTACCGCAGTTCCGGCAGTTCTCTGTAAGAATCACGGACCTTTTGCATGGGGTAAGGATGCGAAGGAAGCTGTACAAAATGCAGTAGTTTTAGAGGAAGTAGCTAAGATGGCGTACCGTACCGAAACCATCAATCCTCGTGTAGAGGCTGCTCCTCAGGAATTACAGGATAAGCACTACTATCGTAAGCATGGCGCGAATGCATACTACGGACAGGGTAATAACTAATAAAATGTAACAGTTTAGTAGACGATGGCAATTTTTTGTGTTAGGATTGCTATGGATAAATGTTAAAATATTAACACCAAAATTGGAGGAGACTTATGAACAATTTAGAGTTGAAAAAAATTGCTAATGATGTTCGCAAGGGTATTGTGACCGCTGTTCACAGTGCTAAGGCTGGACATCCGGGCGGATCCCTTTCAGCAGCTGATATGTATACATTTCTTTATTTTGAAGAGATGAACGTTGATCCTGCAAATCCTGATAAGGAGGACAGAGACCGCTTCGTATTATCCAAGGGACATACTGCTCCCGGTTTATATTCTACCCTTGCAAACAGAGGATATTTCCCGGTAGAGGACCTTACCACTTTAAGAAAGCTTGGTTCTTACTTACAGGGACATCCATGTATTCATATTCCGGGTGTTGATATGTCATCCGGTTCTTTGGGACAGGGTATCTCTGCAGCAGTAGGTATGGCTCTGGGTGCAAAGATGGACAACAAGGATTTCCGCGTTTATACCTTACTTGGTGATGGTGAAATCGAAGAAGGACAGGTATGGGAGGCTGCTATGTTCGCAGGACATCGTAAGCTGGACAACCTTGTAGTCATCGTAGATAACAACAACCTTCAGATTGACGAACCTATCAGCGAGGTATGTTCTCCATATCCTATCGATAAGAAGTTTGAAGCATTCAACTTCCATGTAATCAACATTGATGCACATGATTTTGATGCAATCAGAGCTGCATTTGCAGAGGCGAAGGCTACTAAGGGTATGCCTACCTGTATCGTAATGCACTCCTTAAAGGGTAAGGGCGTTTCCTTCATGGAAAACAGCTGCGATTGGCATGGTAAGGCTCCTAACGATGAGGAGTACGCTGTAGCTATGGCAGACCTTGAGAAAATTGCAGAAGAATTGGCAAAGGAGGCGTAAAAATGGCAGACGTTAATAAAATCGCAACTCGCGAAAGCTATGGTAACGCATTAAAAGAGCTTGGCGCTGAGTTCCCTAATTTAGTTGTTTTAGATGCTGACCTTGCAGCAGCAACCAAGACCGGTATCTTCAAGAAAGCATATCCGGACAGACATATTGATTGTGGTATTGCAGAGTGTAATATGGTAGGTATTGCAGCAGGACTTTCCTTAACCGGTAAGATTCCGTTCGTAAGCTCCTTTGCGATGTTCGCAGCAGGACGTGCCTTTGAGCAGGTTCGTAACTCTGTAGGTTATCCGAAGTTAAATGTTAAGATTGGTGCTACCCATGCTGGTATTACCGTAGGTGAGGACGGCGCTTCTCATCAGTGTAACGAGGACTTAGCTCTTATGAGAACCATTCCGGGTATGGTTGTTATGTGCCCATCCGATGATGTGGAAGCGAAGGCAGCCGTTCGTGCAGCAGTAGAGTACGAAGGTCCTGTATATATCCGTTTCGGTCGTGCAGCAGTGCCTGTAATCAACGATCATCCGGATTACAAGTTCGAAATCGGTAAGGGTACCGTGGTAAGAGAAGGTAAGGATATTACCATCGTGGCTACCGGTATCTGTGTAGATTCCGCACTTGGCGCAGCAGAGATGCTTGCAGCAGACGGTATCGATGCGGAGGTAGTAAATATCTGTACCATCAAGCCTCTGGATGAGGAAATTATCATCAACAGTGCAAAGAAGACCGGCAAGGTTGTAACTGTAGAAGAGCACTCTGTAATCGGTGGTCTTGGCAGTGCAGTATGTGATGCACTTTGTGCAAACTATCCGGTACCTGTGAAGAAGCTTGGTATGCAGGATGTATTCGGTGAGTCCGGTTCTGCAGCAGCACTTGTTGAGAAGTACGGCTTAGATGCTAAGGGTGTTTATGCATCTGTAAAAGAATTCATCTAAATCTTTTTAGCTATTTCTTTTTAAATAGAAAAGTGTTAAACTGTCCTCGAGAATTTCGATTTGAGAGGACAGTTTTTTATTATGAATATTTTATCACCGTCGATTTTGGCAGCGGATTTTGCGATTTTAGGAAAACAGATAAATGAGGTACATGAGGCAGGAGCACAGTATCTGCACATTGATGTGATGGATGGTATTTTTGTGCCACAGATTTCTTTTGGTATGCCGGTAATTACGTCTCTTCGTAAGAGCTCGGATATGTTCTTTGATGTGCATATTATGATTGACAGACCGGAGCGCTACGCAGCAGAGTTTGTGGATTGTGGTGCGGATATGGTAACATTTCATTTGGAAGCTACTGAGCAGGTGGTGGAGACCATCGGAATCATCCGTGCAAAGGGAGCCAAGGTAGGTATCAGTATCAAGCCGGGAACTCCTGTTGCGGATGTGGTTCCTTACCTGCCACTGGTGGATATGGTGCTGATTATGACTGTGGAGCCGGGATATGGTGGACAATCCTATATTCCTTATTGTACCGATAAGGTAAAAGAGGTGCGCCGGGCTATTACAGAGCAGGGACTTACCTGTGACGTACAGGTGGATGGTGGCATCGGCACGGACAATTTGCAGATGGTGTTGGAGGCCGGAGCCAATATGATTGTGGCAGGAAGCGCTGTATTTAAAAATAATATCACAGAGAATGTGACAAATATGCTGAAAATCATGGGAGAGAAATAGTGGAACTGAATTTTTTATACGCTTTGCAGGAATGGCATACCCCCATTCTGGATAAAATAATGATATTCATTACAACACTTGGAAATGGAGGCATTTTCTGGATTTGTCTGGGACTGGCGTTAGCGGTTATTCCAAAAACCAGAAAGTGCGGCATTTGTATGCTGCTGTCTATGGCACTGACCTTTATTCTGGGGAATCTGGTTATTAAGAATATTGTGGCAAGGCCCAGACCCTTTACCATTGCTACGGAGATTGCGCTGAAGATTCCACAGCCCGGGGAGTACTCTTTTCCCTCCGGTCACACCATGAATTCTTTTACGGCGGCAGCCACTGTTTTTCTGTTTTACAAGAAGCCCGGAATCGCTGCATTTGTTCTGGCGGCGTTGATTGCTTTTTCCAGAATGTATCTTTTTGTACATTATCCTACGGATATTCTGGCAGGAATGGTTTTGGGGATTGTAGATGCACTTTTGATATTCCGATTGACTTCTAAAAGAGGCTGTGTTAAATTAAATAGTAATAAGTAAAGGCAATGACGAAGAGAGTACATGTATTTTGGCTTTCCAGAGAAGGTTCCCGGATTCGTGCATCGAATACCGGCTGGGAGGAACCGGGTTTAAGATATATGGAAGATGGCTTCTGAGCAGCGCACCGAAGGCAAGTCCCAAGGCTGCGACAGGTTCCGCCTGTTATAGCGGAAGGGTTTGTTGAACCTGATAAGGTCTGCTTCGTGAGGGGCAGGCGAAGAGAAGTGGTACCACGGGATTATGCTCGTCTTCTATATTGTTTATAGAAGACGGGTTTTTTATTTGCCGTAAAACAGTAGGGAGCAGTCATATCTCTTCTTTGGCCATGGAGTCAAGATGCAGACATGGTGAGGAAATGATATGTCTTATGCAGACCCTTGAAAAACGTCAGCACTTGGCGAGGTATTTTCGAGCCTAGTACTGCTACGTTTTTTCACGGAATGAGAATGTGTCTGCGTAAGACATATCGTTTCCTCACCGTGTCTACATCTTGACTTCATGGTCAAAGGAGAGATGTGACTGGCTCCCTGCGGAAAGTAAAACAAGAAAGGAAGTAGAAACATGAGCAAAACACCTTATTATATTACTACTGCGATTGCTTATACATCAGGTAAGCCACACATTGGTAATAATTATGAAATCGTACTTGCAGATGCGATTGCAAGATTTAAGAGAAAGGAAGGATATGATGTATTCTTCCAGACCGGTACCGATGAGCACGGTCAGAAAATTGAGTTAAAGGCAGCGGATGCCGGCGTAACTCCCAAGGAGTTTGTTGATAATGTGGCAGGAATCATTCAGGGCCTTTGTGACCAGCTGAATATTTCTTATGACAAATTTATCCGTACCACGGATGATTATCATGAGAAGCAGGTACAGAAAATTTTCAAGCGTCTCTATGACCAGGGAGATATTTACAAGAGCTCTTACGAAGGTCTTTATTGTACTCCATGTGAGTCCTTCTGGACCGAGAGCCAGCTAGTGGACGGAAAGTGCCCGGACTGTGGCCGTGAAGTAAAGGCTGCCCAGGAAGAGGCATATTTCTTCAGAATGAGCAAGTATGCGGATAAATTAATCAAGCATATTAACGAGCATCCGGAATTTATTCAGCCGGTTTCCCGTAAGAATGAGATGATGAACAATTTCCTTCTGCCGGGTCTTCAGGATTTATGTGTATCCAGAACTTCCTTCAAGTGGGGTATTCCTGTAGATTTTGATGACAGACATGTAGTATATGTATGGCTGGATGCATTGACCAACTACATCACCGGTATCGGCTATGATGCGGACGGCAACAGCACCGAGCAGTACAAGAAGCTTTGGCCCGCGGATCTTCATTTAATTGGAAAGGATATTATCCGCTTCCATACCATTTACTGGCCTATTTTCTTAATGGCGCTGGGTGAGGAATTACCAAAGCAGGTATTTGGTCATCCATGGCTCCTTATGAACAATGATAAGATGAGTAAGTCCAAGGGCAATGTAATCTATGCGGATGATTTGATTGATTTCTTCGGCGTGGATGCGGTGCGTTATTATGTGCTTCACGAGATGCCTTTTGAAAACGATGGCAATGCAACCTGGGAGATTATCGCAGAGAGAACCAATACGGACCTTGCAAATACTTTAGGAAATCTGGTAAACAGAACTATCTCCATGAGCAACAAGTACTTCGGCGGTGTGGTGGCTGACAAGGGCGTAGTGGATGAAGCTATTGACAGTGACTTAAAGGCGGTTGTCACTAGTGCTCTTCCTAAGGTAAAGGCAAAGATGGCTGACCTGAAGGTGGCAGATTCCTTAACCGAAATTTTTGCAATCTTCAAGAGATTAAATAAATATATTGACGAAACCGAGCCATGGGTACTTGCCAAGGATGAGGCAAAGCATGACAGACTCTCTACCGTGCTTTACAACCTGGTGGAAGGTATTACCGTGGGTGCGTCCTTACTGGCTCCATTTATGCCGGAAACTGCAGAGAAGATTGTTTCCCAGTTGAATACTCAGGTAAGAGAATTTGACCAGCTGGAAACCTTTGGATTATATGAAAGCGGCAATAAGGTAACCGAAACACCGGAAATCTTATTTGCACGTCTGGATATGAAGGAAGTGGCTGCCAGAGAAGAAGAAATTCGCCTTGCTATGATTGCGGAGAATGCTCCTGCAGAAGAAGAGGCATCTGAGGATGTCATCGATATGGAAGCAAAAGAGGAAATTGAATATGGTGATTTTGCAAAACTGCAGTTCCAGGTAGGTGAAATTATTGCCTGTGAAGCAGTGCCCAAGTCTAAGAAGCTCCTTTGCTCCAAGGTGCGCATCGGCAGTCAGGTAAAGCAGATTGTATCCGGTATTAAGCAGCACTACACTCCGGAGGAGATGGTAGGCAAGAAGGTAATGGTACTGGTGAACTTAAAGCCTGCAACCTTAGCAGGTGTAGTATCCGAGGGTATGCTTTTATGTGCAGAAGATGCAGAGGGCAATCTGGCTCTGATGACTCCGGAGAAGAAGATGCCGGCAGGTGCGGAGATCTGCTAAAGAATTCAGAGCAGCAAAATCATGACAAATTGAACCGGAAAACTTGTTTTCACGGGGCAGTTTGGTCATGATTTTATTGGAAGAATGAAAAGTTCTGGGGAAATCCGAAGAATTTTCACAGATGCTCTGAATTCTTTCAAGATAAAAGGGGGAATTACCTATGAGAAAAGAAGAGTTCTATTATGCTTCCAGAGATGAGAAAACAAAGATTCATGCAGTTCGTTATATTCCGGACAAGGTGGAGCCCTGGTGTGTGCTCCAGATTGTCCATGGAATGGCGGAGCATATTGAGAGATATGAGCCCTTTGCCAGGTTTCTGACAGACCGCGGCGTGGTAGTTACCGGAGAGAGTCATTTGGGACATGGTAAAAGTGTGGGAGAAGGACAACTGCAGGGATACTTCTGTGAGGTGGATGCAGCTACCGTTCTGGTGCGGGATGTGCACCGGTTAAAGAAGATGACGGAAAACATTTACCCTAACCTGCCCTATTTTATTTTGGGACACAGTATGGGTTCCTTTATTACCAGAAACTATATCAGCCGTTACGGAACCGGTATTCAGGGAGCTGTTATTGTAGCAAGTGGCGTGATGGCACCGGGGATGCTGAAGGCATCCAAGACAGCCATGAATGTGATTGCTAAGGTGCATGGAGAAACCCATGTGAGTAAGTTCTGCGATAATGTGGCTTTTGGCAATTATAATACGCGTATACAGAATCCGAAGACCTCTGCGGACTGGCTTTGCACGGATGAAAAGGTGGTTCAGAAATACATGGAAGACCCCATGTGCGGCTTTACCTTTACCATGAATGGTTTTAAAGGCTTGATGGAGCTGATGGAAAGAGCACATAAGCCGGAATATTTGGAAAAGGTGCCTGGAAAGCTGCCTCTTCTGGTATTGGCAGGAGAAGAAGATCCTGTTGGTAACTATGGGCAGGTGGTGACGGAGCTTCCAAGACTTTTTGCTCAGTATGGCATCACCAATGTGGAAGCAAAGGGGTATAAAGGTGCCAGACATGAAATCTTAAATGACACCTGTAAAGAAGATGTTATGGAAGATATTTTAGCGTGGCTGAAAAAGGAAGTATAGGTTATGGAGAGTATAGTTCCCTATGAAATCAGATGGGCCAGACCACAGGAATGGAAGCCTGCCATGAATGTGGCCTGGGATACCTTCCTGAAATTTGAAGGTGAGGATTATTCTGCGGAGGGGATCCGCAATTTCTATGATTTTATTACCGATGATAAGCTGTACCAGTCCTTTTTAAAGGGAAAGTATCAGATGATGGTGGCCCTGGAGAATGGGGCGGTAGTGGGGATGGCTTCTGTGCGCAACAGGAATCATTTATCCCTGCTTTTTGTCAAGGATACTCATCATCGGCAGGGCATTGGCAGGGCGCTTTTGGATACTTTTTGCCGCTATTTAAAAACGGAGCTGGGAGAAAAGTCCATGACGGTGCAGGCAGCACCCTATGCCCTGGGCTTCTATGAACAGATTGGCTTTCATGCCACCGGACCGGAGCAACAGTTTTCCGGTATCCGGGTTACATCAATGGAACGGTTTCTTTAATGGGGGAATACACACAGGTGAAAGGATTTATAAGAAATGAGATTATTTGATTTAGACGGACCTTTGATGTCGATTTTGAACAAAATTGCAGATATGATGATTCTGAACATATTGGCAATCATCTGCTGTTTGCCGATTTTTACCGCAGGAGCAACTTTTACGGCACTACACTATGTGTGCCTAAAGATTGTGCGTAACGAAGAGGGCTATATTGTCAGAAGCTTCTTTAAGGCATTTAAGGAAAACTTTAAGCAAGCTACCATCATCTGGATGGTTGCGCTGGTGGCGATTCTGTTTTTGATAGCAGATTTCTGGTTGATAGCAGAATATGAACTGAATTTGGGGTATTGGTTTAAGGTGGTTCTGATGGCAGTTTTTGTATTGGTTATTTTTACCACTACCTTTGTGTTCCCGGCACTTGCAAAGTTTTCCAATACTACATTACAGACCGTGAAGAATGCATTTGCAATGTCCGTTTTGCAGTTCCCTAAGACGATTCTGATGATTATTATATATGTGCTTCCCGTTGTGGCAGGTATATTCTTCTATCAGGCAATTCCTTTTGTACTGCTCTTCGGAATCTCTGTACCGGTATTCTTATCTGCAATGCTTTATAATAAGTTCTTTAAGGGACTGGAGGAGAAGATTTTAGAGCACCAGGGAAAGAAGGAAGCAGAGGATGATGGGGAGAAGATTTTCAGCGATGCACCCATGGAGGGAATCTCTGATAAATAGTGCACAAGCCCCCCAAATAAGGTATGTATAATTTGACGAAGAAAGCGTGAAATTTTTGTGGAATAGTGGTATGGCGCAAAAAAGACTTTTTCGGTATACTATGAAAAGAGTTGAGAAAGTGATTTTCTCGCAAACAAATGAGATTACTCGTAATTATGGAAGGAGCAATTTATTATGGCAAGTTTATCATTAAAAAATGTCTGCAAAGTGTATCCTAACGGATTCGAAGCAGTTAAGAACTTCAATCTTGAGATCGCTGATCAGGAGTTCATCATCTTCGTAGGACCTTCAGGTTGTGGTAAGTCTACTACCCTTCGTATGATCGCTGGTCTTGAGGATATTTCTTCAGGTGAATTAAAGATTGGTGACAGAGTAGTTAACGACGTTGAGCCTAAGGATAGAGATATCGCGATGGTATTCCAGAACTACGCTTTGTATC
>JAFTXD010000139.1 GCA_017461775.1 Lachnospiraceae bacterium | reverse complement strand
CCGCTGTTGGAGGTATAATCATCCACGCTGGTAAGAATCAGACTTACCCACTTGGCATACAATGTCACATCCCCGGAAGGAGTGTAAGTAGTTCCCAGCACTCCCACCGGTACCGTACAGGAAGAATCCGCATACCATCCACCAAAGGAGTATCCCGGTCTTGAACTTGTGGGAAGGGTGATGGAATTCTGGGAAAACTGTAAGGTAATGGTATCCGTGGTATTGTTCCCAAGGAAGGTATATGTATCATCTACAAGAAGACCATGGGTAGGTGTGGAAATGGACTTGCCTGCATAGGTCTTGGTAGAATTGATATATGCGGTACCGCTACCGCCCATGTGGTTAAAGGTTACCTTGGGACCGGAAGGAGCTGTTACCTTACTTGCACTGAATGTCCATGTGGAACCGTAGCCCTGGGTAATGGGACCGGTATAACCGGCATAGGAACCACCGTTAGCGTTGATCTTGAGGGTGGAGGTTACTCTGCGCCATTGGGCGTACAATCGGATAGTTTTCCCGTTTTCATCCGGACACAAGTTCATTGACTGCTTATCTGTATATGAAATACCCGTACCATCTGCTTTCGTATTCCATCCGGTAAACACATATCCATCTGCAATAAAACTATTCTCCCTTAAATGAGTATCAGTAAAACCATAATCACTTGCAGGATTACCTTCATACAGCGTGGCATTATTCACCATGTGAAATGTATCAGCCATCCATCCGGCTTGTCTGGTAGCATCAGTTGGAAAATTACCACGATACTGAATCCGATAATAGTTCTTAGAGATAAAGCTGTTGCACATATGGGTGTAAGGTACACCCTGCTCCATGTTATTGCAGTATGGACAAAGGTAGGCATATCCTGATGTTGCCGGCATAAAGGTAATGTTTCTGACCGTACTTTCTCTTGCATAAACCAGAAAGCCATTGTACTCACCGCAGTTGGCGCAGGTAGCGAACCAGCCGGAGCTGTAACTTGCACCACAACTCTGTTCATTGTAGATGAATCCATAAAAATCATTATAAGGCCAGCTTTGGGTATGAATACACTGCGCCGGTACATGCATCAATGTCCACCTGCTGATAGGAACCACGCCCGTTGCTTCATCCTCATAGTAATGCTCTCCGGGACCGGGCGTTTCTACCGTGGATGTGGCTCCCGTAGAGAAGCTATAACCGGAAGGGTGCCTCTCTGCCGCCTGTACTCCATAGTCCGTTGTCCAGCCAGCTCCCGTATCCGATACTGTTACTCCCGGAAACTGACTCATCATCTCTGTATAAGTATCAGCTTCTGCAATAGCTGTACTGTTTGTCCATAAAAAAACTGACATTAGGAATCCTAATGCCAGCCGAAATAATTTTTTATTTTTCATATTTTTCCCTATTCCATTGGTAATCCACACACGTTGCAATTTCCATCGCCATCACTGTCAGAACAACTTAAATTCTCATTGAGAATCTTGGTATCTCCACATAAGCTACAGTTGTACTGTGTCAGTTTACTTCCGCATCCCTGAATGGTCACCGCATAACTATGATTATCCGTTGTAGGAAGTGCAAATACACTACCGTGACCACATACCTTACATTCTGCTGCTTGAGTTCCCGGTGCTGCGCATGTAGATGGAATAAGCACTTCTTTGGTTTCATAATCATGATTATGTGTCTTCGCAATCGCTTCCGTCCTTGTCTCTCCGCATCCACAAGTAAAGGTCTTCACCCCATCCGTTCCACAAGTAGCTGCGGTAGTTACCGTGCCGCCATCCCACACATGGGTATGTGCCGGTGCTTCCGTTGGTGCAACTGTCGGTTCCGGTGTTGGTGCCGGAGTAGCCGTAGGAGCTGCCGTTGGCTCCGGGGTGGGTGCCTCAGTTACTACCGGTGCTGCGGTTGGTGCCTGTGTTACCACGGGTGCCTGGGTAGGCGCAGCTGTGGGAACTGAGGTAATCTGTGGCGCAGGTGCCTGGGTAGGCTCTGGCTGGCTTTCCGGTGCCTGCGTAGGTGCCTGTGTCACAACCGGTTCCTGTGTAGGTGCTTCTGTCACTTCCGGCTTCTTCGTAGCCTTCGGTTTCTCGGTAGCCTTTGGCTCTTCCGTTACCTCCGGGGCTTCTGTTACATCCGGTGCGTCCGTTTCCGTAGGGGCTGCAGTTTCTTTTTCTGCAGGAGCCTTAGTCGGAGCATTCGTAGGGGCTTCGGTCTCTTCCTGAATTTCGGTTTCCGTCGGTGCTTCTGTCACCTCGCTACTTTCTGTCACGATAACGTCCTTCGGCTCATCGTCCTTACCGCAAGAGGTTAATGGAAACAACAATGCAATTACACATAATAAACTAATCATTATTTTTCTTTTCATTATACATTTCTCCTATCAAATGAATAATATAGTACTTTTGTCTTAATCCAAGTATAATGAAATAACTATGTTTTTTCAACTCCTTATTTAGACACAGTCTTTACCACATGAAGCGATCCATTATGCAACTCTGTGTAGAACCTCTCTGCATATTCTTCTTCCAATAGAATATTGATTCTGGCTGCCGCAGTCTCCTCATCAGTCACAGCAATGCTTTTTCCGGCGGAGTCAAACACCTCATACACCCGTACATTCTCCCACAAAAGGCTGGTCTGTCCTTCTTCCTCGTTCACAGTGTACAGATTAATCACATCCCCCTTGCGAAGGCTGCCACTGACCAATTGATACAAATCCTCCGCCTTACATCCTGCGATTATCGGTGCTTCCATTTCCTCAATCTCATCCCGCTCCCCGATAAACATTACTTCTGTCAGGATGCTCCCCCTTGGCAACAAAATAACACTGCGCATCCCCTCCAGTATGTCCGTAGATGCCACATATCTATCCGGAATGCTCTGCTTGTCCACCTGCATCTGCTCCATATAATATGCAATATTCTCCGCTGTACATTCTGTTCCTGCCGGCATCTCTTCTTTCAAAACCCATACGGTTCCCCGCTCATAATCACTCAGCATGTTCTTTTCCACACTGAGCAGCACGATAAACGTTACTACAGACGCCAGCAGTGCTATCAAAATAGTTATAGGTAAAATTCTCTTCTTCACTTCTATTCCTCTTCTCTTTTTATGTCTACGCTCTTTTCCCTTGTGCCATATATTGTTTCACCGCCCAGCCCCATAACATAAAAACCCACCTTGCTATATACAGATGTGGTTTCCAGCTTGTTTCCGTCAGGAAGATAAGTAGTTCCCAGATCTAGTGACACGGTGTCAAGCAACCTGCCACCTTCATCAAAGCGATACCTCCAAACGGTATCTCCAATCACATTGAACACCTGATAAGACAGAATATCTACCTTCCCACAGAGCACCTCTTCCCTCGTGCTATAAAGGTTTTCATCCAGCTTCAGATTATGTACTAATGCCTCCCGATATCGGTAGAATGCACTTTCCGGGGACTCCACAAGAATATTGTGGGTCATACCGTACTCCTCCACATCAATCACCGCTGATGCCAGATTGGAGGCTGCAAGACTGTCCTCCACAAATACACTGACTGCATGATACTGCAACAGCTTTATCTGAAATAAAACCGCCACAAGCACTATCATGCATAAGAACATCCCTACGCAGATTCCTATCTGCCCCGGCTGCTTTCCAATCAAGTTAATTTTTCGCCGTGGACATCCTGTTCTCTTCCACCATAAATTCCCGTTGTACAAAACCATTCAGCCAACTGTCCTCCGAATTTAATACTCTGCCTGTTACCATTCCTTTTACCGAAAGGCAGATGTTCTCCCCATAGCCCACCGGTGAAAGTGTACTTCCTCCCAGCTCAATCTCCCGCATCCCTAAGGATGCCAACTCCGAAAGCAGTGCCGACTTATCCCCTTCATCCAGATATCCCTTAGTCTCCATCCGCAAAATATACTTTCTTGTGACCTGACTTACCTCCAATTTCGTAAGCATCAGCTCTGAAAGATTCAAATACACCATCACCACCAGCACCATGGCAAGTAAACTAATACATACCGTCATAAAATCAAGCAACGATCCCTTGCTCTTTCTTAACATAGCTCTACCCCAGAATCGATGTTGCCTTGGTTGTCAGACTGCTCACAATTGTGGTAATGAACGTTGTCAGACTATCTTTCAACACCACACAGAGCAGTAGTGCAATAATACATAATCCTGCCGTTACCAAAATTCCGTCAATTCCTCTGCTCTTTTTCATCAATACTTTCTTTATATTCTTCATACAAAATCCTTTCTTATCCTACAAACAGGGCCGCACTGAGAAGGTGTGTCACACATGCATACAGCGTCAACACAAGTATCAGTGCAAAAATACCCAATTGATAAAAAGTTACGCTTCGATCCAGCTGCTCCTTCCTTCTGCTTTGCAGAAGCAGCTCCATCTCTTTTATTTGTTCTGAAATATCCCCCAAAAGTTCAACCGCCTGCCCGGATTCCATGGCTTGCAGAATCGTAATACACAGGGTATCAATATAGCGATTGTTAAAATAACTCTGAAACCTT
>JAFTXD010000138.1 GCA_017461775.1 Lachnospiraceae bacterium | reverse complement strand
GCCGAAATATTTTTTTCTTTTTCATCTTATTCAACGTAACACCCTCCAATGTCACAGAAATGGTCACCGTTGCTATCTACGCAGCTTAAGTTCTCTTCTACTACCTGCGTATCGCCACAAATGCTACAGTTGTACTGTGTTCTTCTATAACCACATCCCGGAATGGTCACCACATAATTATGGTCATCCGTCTTAGGAAGAGCTGTAACTCCCGTAAGTCCACACACTCTACACTTTGCACCCTGTAACCCTTTTTCAGCACAGGTTGCTGGATTATAGATAATCAATGTTTCCCAGTCATGCTGATAGGTCTGCTTCAGAACGGTCTCATTCTTCTTATCCCCACACACGGTACACTTATCTACGCTGTAACCGTCCGCTCCGCAGGTAGCTGCCACAGTCTCATTCTTGTAGTTATGTGCTGTCTTGGTGATATCCTCTGTCTTAGTCTCACCACAGGAAGTACAGGTATAAGTCTTCACTCCGGTAGATGTACAGGTAGCTTCTGTAGTTACCTTACCTCCATCGTAGGTATGGGAGCACATTACAGGAGCTTCGGTAGGCTTCTCCGTTGGAGCAACCGTAGGCTTTGCTGTTGGAGCTGTAGTAGGTTTTGCTGTAGGTGATGTAGTCACTACAGGCTTCTGCGTAGGAGTTGTAGTTACCACCGGTTTCGCCGTAGGCTTAACAGTAGGGATAGGAGTTACCACCACTACCGGAGCCGGGGTAGCTGTGTGAATCACCGGAGCCATGGTAGGCGTCCAGGTTGCTACTGGTTTCGCAGTCTGCTGTGACGCAGAACTATCAGGCGATGGCTGGCTTTCCGGTGCCTGGGTAGGCACGATTTCCCCTGCCGGTGCTGTTGCCTGCTCTACATTTTCTGTTACAAATACCGGGGCATCTGTAGGCACTACTGTTGCCTCCGGTTCTATCGTTTCTGCCGGAACTTTGGTGGGCGCTGCCGTTTTCTCCGGCACCTCCACCGGCTCATCCGTAGCCAGTGCCACTATCTGGTCATCAGACACCACAGCATTCTCTTCCACTTTCTTTCCGCAGCTGGTCATCACCAATGCCAGCGCAAGAAGAATGTATACGAGTCTTTTTTTCATCCTTTGCCTCCTCTATCGCATTTTCTTCAAAAAATCCTCTGGCAAAATAGCTTCTATACTGCTATTTATATAATCCTTCACATTTCTAGTAATAATATAATCTACCTTATTCCTTTTTGCCACTTCCACAAGCACTGCATCCTCATAATCATTAATTTCTGAATGAAGTGCATCGATGCAATCCTCTGCATTTGTGTTATATATCATAAATAATTGAAAAAGCTTATTCATGACACTGATTACCATTTCCCGGCTTTTTAAGTGCTTCCTTACCAAGTAATATATGTCCGTTGCCACATTTGCAGTAATGTAATAATCGCCTTTGCATTGCGCTGCCAAAAGAAATATTTCTTCAGCTTCTTTATTCCACGATTGCCGCCCTGTCAATGCATCGAGAACTACGTTTGTATCCACAATAACTTTCATCGATTATTTAACCTTTCTTCCTTGGCTTCATCTATACTGGTATCCACAGGAAGGATACCAAATAAAGATTTTGCATCATCCATCCTACTCACATAGGGATTGCTTAATTTGGCTATTACTTTACCATTTTTTGTAATATAAATATCCTCTGTCTGTGATAATTGCAGATATTTTGCAAGATTTTCCTTTAATTCCGTAGTTGTAATTGACATATCATCACCTCCGCACAATTAGTATACCACAATCGTACTTTTCCATCAATTATATCGTACTTTTTTGCTTTTTAAAATGTGCGATTCTATTCTGGCAAAATCAATTTCTTTTCGACTATTCCCAATATTCACTTATCAATGTACAACCGCCATACTCTTCCATCAGCACACCTTTACCACACGTAAAGACCCTCTATATAATTCTCCATAAAAAATCTCTGCATCTTCCTTTTCCAGTACAATATTAATTCTGGCAGCCGCCGTTTCTCCATCTGTAGAATCAATGACCTTCCCCGCAGAATCAAACACCTCATAAACCAGCACATTCTCCCACAAAAGAAGAGTCTCTCCCAACTCTTCATTTACTGTATACAGATGTATTCTGTCCCCTTTCCGCAGGGTGCCACTTACCAGCTGATACAAATCCTCTGCCTTGCACCCGGCAATCACCGGTGCATTCATAGCAGCCAGCATGTCCTTCTCTCCGGTAAACATGCTTTCCAAAGCTATACATCCCCGCGGCATGGTAACTTTGCTGCGCATCCCCACCAATGCCTCCGGGCTTTCCACATTTCCTTTGGGAATCATCCCCTTGTCCACCATTGTCTGTTCAAAATAATGCCGCACATTCTCTTCTGTGCATTCTGTTCCCTCCGGCATTTCTTCCCGAAGCACCCACACCGGTCCACGCTCATAGTCACTCAACATATTCTTTTCCACATTTAAAAGCACGGCAAAGGTTACCACCGATGCCAGCAGCGCGATTGCTATGGTAACCGGCCAAATTCTCTTCTTCATTATCATCCATCTCCTTTTATATCCACTGACTTTTCCTTGGTGGCATAAATCCGTTCTCCATTCAGCCCTGCCACATAAAAGCCCACTTTACTATACACTGATGTCGTCTCCACCTTATTTCCGTCCGGCAGATATGCCTGTGACAAAGAGATGCTCTCCGTTCCCTCCAGACTTCCGTCCTCCTGAAAATGATAAACTGTCACTACATCCCCCGTTACATTAAATATCTGATAACTCAGTATATCTACCTTCCCTAGCAGCACTTCTTCATTCCTACTTTGCATCCCCGCGTCCAGTGCAAGGTTATATATCAGTGCCTCTTTATATTTCTCAAAGGAGCTTTCCGGACTCTCCACCACAATGGTGTGAGTCCGTCCATACTCCCTTACATCAATAACTGCGGAAGCCAGGCCGGCTGCTGCCAGACTGTCCTCCACGAAAGCTCCGATGGCCTGATACTGCAAGAGCTTCACTTGACACAATACTGCCAAAAATATCAGCATGCAGAAAAACATTCCCATACAAATCTCTATTTTTCCTTCGCTCTTCGTACAAGACCTAATTCTTCGCCGTCGACATTCTCTTTTCTTCCACTTCATAATCCCTCTGTACCGATTCATAGGGCCATCCTCCACCATCATTTATACTGCTGCCGGTTATCTTTCCCCGGATAATCAGCACAATCGTCTCGCCATAGGCCACCGGGCTGCAGGTACTGCCGGACAGATCGATGTCCTTTAGTCCAAGTCCTGCCAGCTCATCCAGCAACGCCGTCCTGTCGCTCTCCTCCAAATAGCCCTTTGTCTCCATGCGCAGCAGATATCTTCTGGTTGTCTGGCTTACATCCATTCTCACAATGAGTAGCTCCGAAACCTGAAAAAACACTACCAGCACCGCAAGCATGGCTACGATTGTCAGCAGCACCATCATAAAATCAATGAGAGAGCCCCTGCTTTTTTTCTCCATGCTACCCCAAAATGCCTGTGGCTTTTGTGGTAAGGCTCTGTACAATCGTAGTAATGAAGGTAGTCAGACTATCCTTCATCACCACACAGAGAAGAAGGGCAATAATACAAAGCCCCGCAGTCACTAAAATACCATCAATTCCACTACTCTTTTTTAATACTGTAAGTTTCTTATTCTTCATAATTCCTGTCCTTTCTTATCCGAAAAAAAATGATGTTTCAAACAAATGCGTTATGCAGGCATACAAAGTAAGTACCAGCACCAGCGCAAAAATGCCCAATTGATAAAATGTCACCCGCCTGTCCAGCTGCTCCTTCTTGCGACTCTGCATGAGCAGCTCCATTTCCTTAATCTGTTCTCCGATATCCCCTAAGAGCTCCACTGCCTGCCCGGATTCCATGGCCTGCAAAATGGTAATGCAAAGAGTATCAATGTATCGATTGTTAAAGCTTCCCTGAAATCTTTCCAGCGCATCATCCAAATCCGCCTTCATCACAATATCTCCCGAAAGCATCTCCAGCCCTTCCCGCAGGCGTACTTGAGACACCCGCCCATAGCATTCCGCCAATGCATCGGTCACATAAACTCCTGCCCGAATCTGTATCCCCAGCGCACAATAAATAAGGTCCAGCTCCGTGAACATCTCCCTATTGTCCTTTCCATTGGCATACTCAATGTAGATGCCGGGAAGAAAAATCCCTGCAGCCGCCATTATCACTGCCGCAATACCACCCATGTATGCTCCGAAAAAAAGTCCCAAGAGCCCCGCAAGAAAACTGATTCCCAAAAACGAAAAGGGAGTTATCCATTTCCCCAAATGATATTTCGCCCCATTCTTTCTAAGAAAACTGTCCCATCTGTCATAGCTCCATATTGGTCCGGAGTATTTTTTCAAGAGCATACAGATATTGTCATATGCATTTATTACACGTCCTACCGGATTCCATCCGGGCAGCCAACCCCCAAAACCTGCAAATATACACACTGCAATCCCCATTTCCGCTATTTTTATCCACATTTCCATTACACACTCTCCCTATGTCGATATTTTTCTGACCTGTAGTCCAAAGAGGAGTAAAATCACACATATTCCGATGACGCATCCCTTCCCTACCAGAGTCTGGGTAATCACCTGGGTGACCGGTACACCAATCAATGCCTCCACCGCTTTCAGAATTACCACTGTCATAACGCCCAGTATCAGTATGTTTATCCAGGCCTCCTTCGCCATATTTTTTCGCTCCCGGCGGAGCCTTATGTCCTCCCGCACACTTTTCCTGCTCTGTCCCACCAGTACCGTAAAATCTGCAGAATACCGCAGGGTTATCTCCAGGTTATAAATCAGCTCCTTAAATTTGGGATGCTGGATTTTCTCCGCCATCTGCATCAGAGCAAGTCCTATATTTCCCAAGGTTTGCGCCTCATAATAGCCTTCCTCCAGCACTGTCCTTAAGGGTTCCCGCATATATCCACTGATTTGTCGCAGTATGGAGGTAATCTCCCCAGAGGTAATACTGTAGTTCCCCAGAAAATCCAAAAATTTCAAAAGCTCCTCATCCGTTCTGCGGAAATTCCGGAGCATAAGCGCCTGAAAAACCACATATATCCCTAAATAAGCAAATAACGTCAACACTCCTCCAAACCACCAGGGCAGCCCCGCAAGTACACATGCAAAATACAATGCCCCACCCGCTACAAGGCAAATGGTAATTGCAATTTCCGGGGTAAGCCGTGGATAACGGATTCCGATACCGCTGTATATCAGAGCCTTTTCCATTCGGTACAAAAGCCCTTTGCGGCGATACTGCAGAAGAAGACTGTTTTGGTAATCCGCTGCCCTCCTCCTTGCCATCTGCTCCATGGAATCCTGTGCAAGATATATGAGACTGCTTAAAAACCGCTTTCTGGCCATCAGATAAAACAACAGCCCGAAAAATGTCAGCAGCTCGGCGAACAAACATATCTTAATCACTCTCATCCCCCCATTCCCAGATTTTTCGGTATCTGATTTCTTCACATTTCTCGTCCCAGCCCTCCCCGGCATAGACCTGTGATACCTTATAATGCTCCATGAAAATGCAGGTATCAAAGCATTCCATCATCTTCATTAGCTCATTTCTGGTGTATCTGCTCCCCTGCATGGCGTAATCCACCAACTTGGTAGTGGCTTTGTCCGCAGAGGGGGCATGAATGGTGGCCGCACATAGCTGGCCGGTATACGCAGCATTTAACAAATACAACGCCTCGTCCCCTTTCACCTCTCCAATGATGAAAAAGTCCACATCCATGGTAAGTCCCGCAATGCTGATGTTTTTCAAATCATAATTCACCTGACTTTCCCCACTGCCGGGCAAAGAATGCAAAAACATCATATCCGGATGCCGCTTGGTGGTAAGCTCATCCGCCTGCTGGGTCACCAATATGGCCATATTGTCCGGCAGGGTTTCCTTCAAAGCATTTAATAGAGTTGTCTTCCCCGAGGAGTTTCCCCCGCATATCAAAGTGGACCCCTGCCTAAAACGCGCAATCAGCGTCTCTGCAAGCTCCTGTGAAAGCATCCCGGCCTTGATTAAATCCCGCATTTCCGGGAATTTCCTGGGAACCTTTCGGATACATAAATAAGGCTCATTGTAGGTATTTACAAGAGGCATTGAAATTGTAAATCTGAGAATGAAATCCGGATGAGAATCCGAATCAGTGAAACGCTGGATTGCGTTTAAATTAGATATGTTGACTTGATTCTTTGTAGCTACATAGTCTACAAATTGACGGTACTCTCTGCCCGTCGGAAATGAAATTTCTGAGGCCATACGCCTGCCCTGCCGCTTCACGCGGATATTGTCATGACTGATGATACGTATATCCGATATCGTCTCATCATCAATCAGTGGTGAAATCCGGGAATAACCGAAGATATACTGCTCAAATAATTCCATCAGCTCCTTCAGTTTATCGCCACTGATTCCATATTGCATCTGCACATACCCAGATGCTTCCTGTAGAAAATTCTCCCTGCTGATAATGCCCTTCTTCATCTGAATCAATGAAGACTGCTTCTTGGTGGAATAATCTTCTACAAGACGATTTAATAAATCCGTCATAAAAAAGAAACCACACCCTTCCTGATATATAATTATAGCGGGGAAATGGGGAAATATTGGAGAAATGTGTAATTGCAGTATACGCTAGTTCGCTAGACTTGTCAAGCAAAAAAATCAGCCAGTTTACCTGGCTGATTCTAAAATCAATTCTTTGAACTGCTCTACCGGCATAGGCCTATAGAATAAGAAGCCCTGAGCCTTCTTACATCCGCACTCAATGAGGAAATCCTTCTGCGCTTCTGTCTCTACGCCCTCGATAATAATATTGGCACCAAGCTCCTTCAACATTCCGAGAGTATGCTTTAAAATAATTCGCCCCTTCTGACTATCGATATCATTGACAAAGGCACGATCCACCTTAATCTCATCTACGGGCTCATTTTTCAGCATACGCATGTTGGAGTATCCTGTACCATAGTCGTCCATGGATACCTTAAATCCCTGCTTACGAAGCTCACGCATACAGTCATACATCATATTCTCGTTATCAGAGAAAGCACTTTCGGTAAGCTCTAATGGTACATAGGTAGCCGGAACATCATACTTCTCACTAAGCTCCTTCAATACCTGCATAAAATCTGTATCATAGGCATGAACTCTGGACACATTAATGGAAATAGGCACGGGCTGCTGTCTCTTTTCCAGCATATCCGCAATGAAAGCAAAAACCTGCTCCCACATATAGTAATCCACATTGATAATAAAGCCGTCCGTCTCCAGTACCGGAATAAAATCTCCCGGAGAAACCATGGAATTATCCGGTCTCACCCAACGAACCAACGCCTCGCCACCTACAATCCTACCAGTGGTCATATCCACCTTAGGCTGTACGAAAAGCTTCAATTCCCCGTTCTTCAAGGCTGGTACGATTTCGTTCTCAATCTTTTTATTCTTCAGCTGCTTGGTACGCATTTCCTCATCAAAAAATGCGTAGCTGGCATAGAATTTTCCCTTAATGGTATTCAGTGCTCTGGTTGCGCAGTCCTTCAAATAACTGGTTGCACGCCCATTGTTAATCGTAGTACAAATACCAAAAGCCGGCAACAGCTTACAGTCCACCTCGATATTATCAATCGCAGTCTTTATTTCATTGACAACACCAACGATATCGTCCTGTCCATAATAAGGAGTCAAAAGCATAAAAATATCCGCTCTCATATGACAGGCATGGGTCAATGGTCTGGTTTCCATCATGCGGAACAACGCATTCGAAATCTGCTTAAGTACATAATCTCCCGCACTTCGTCCGCAGAACTCGTTTACTGCCTTAAACTGAGCAATATCCAACACTACAAGGGCAAACTCCACGTTGGAATGCTCCATCATGACCTCGTCCCCCGTATAGAAAAATGCTCTAAGTGTCGGTAAATTGGTAATCAGATTCACATCTTTATGTACATTTTCATCAGCCATCTTACGAAGAGAGTACATATAAAGCTCGTCTCTTCCGGCTTCCGTACTGGCAAAAGAATGAGCCAATACCTGTTCCTGTTTCAACTGCTCACTCATGTGTTTCTCCTGTGAATCATTCCCCGTTTTTAATTCTGGCCGCCAAATCTTCCAAATACATCCAGCGGTCCATCTTCATCTCCAGCTGCTTTTCCAGCTCTTCCTTTTCCTTCATCAGCTCATTCAGCTTCACGAAGTCTCTGGAAACCTTGGGGATTTCTGATTCTATCTTTTGTATCTTTTCTTCAATCTTTGCTATTTCTTCCTCTATGATATCATAATCCCGCTGCTCTTGGAAAGTAAATTTTAACTTTCTTTGCCGTCCGGCATTCCAATTATTTCGGTCCGTTTTTGGTACTTCTGCCTCATCGTCATTTTTTGCTCTTTTTTCCTGAGAAACAACTTCTTTTTCTGCTTTCTGGTTTACATAATCTGTGTATCCACCCTCGGACTGCTGCAGCAGACCGCCCTCTTCAAAAGAGAAAACTCTTCGCACGGTTCTGTCCAGAAAATAACGGTCATGGGATACCACGATTACAATTCCCTGAAAATTGTCCAGATAGTTTTCCAGAATCTGCAAGGTCGAAATATCCAAATCATTGGTAGGCTCATCCAGAATCAGCACATTGGGAGCTTCCATCAGCACCTTACAAAGATACAGTCTTCTCTTTTCGCCACCGGACAATTTCCCTATCAGACCATATTGATCCTCTCCGGCAAACAAAAATCTCTCCAGCATTCTGGCAGCACTTATTTTTCCGTCCCCGGTGTCCACATATTCAGCGGTGTCTCGGATATAGTCAATCACACGCTGCTCCGGATTCATGGTGGCAGCATCAATTTCCTGTCCATAATAGCTTAACCGGACCGTCTGACCAATGGTAATCGTACCGCTGTCCGGCTGCTCCAGACCGGCAATCATCTTCATCAGCGTGGACTTACCACAACCATTCTTCCCAATAAAGCCGATACGGTCATCCTTTAAGAAAAAGTAGGTGAAATCCTTTATCAGTACCTTATCCCCGTAAGCCTTGCTGAGATTCTCCAGCTCTACCGTAGTTCTTCCCAGTCTGGATACTACGGAGGATAGTTCCACCTGTCCATCCTTTACCGGACCGGTCTGATTTTTCAGTTCCTCATATCTCTCCAGCCTTGCTTTCTGCTTAGTGCTGCGGGCCCTGGCACCGCGCTTCACCCATTCCAGCTCCACCCGGAGAATAGAATTACGCTTTCTAAAAGAAGCCTCCTCCATTTCCTCTCTCTGGGTCTTTAACTCCAGAAAACCGGAATAATTGGTGCTGTAGCTATAGATTTTTCCCTTATCCACCTCAATGATACGATTGGATACACTGTCCAGGAAGTAACGGTCGTGGGTTACCATGATAATGGCTCCCTTACGCTTCTTTAAGGTTTCCTCCAGCCAGTCCGCCATCTCGTTGTCCAGATGGTTGGTAGGCTCATCCAGTACCAGAATATCCGCAGGGGATAGAAGCACAGAAACCAAAGCCAGTCTTTTTCGCTGACCTCCCGACAGCTGCCCACAGGTCTGGTCAAACTCATAAACTCCCAGCCTGGTCAGCATAGTCTTGGCCTCCGCCGCGCAAGTAGCCTCCTCCATCTGCAAAAGATGGGGATCCTCTCCCTTTTGCCTTCTGGTATCCATAACAGCCTTTACTACGGCATCAATTACATTCATTTCCGGAACAAACTCCGGGTTCTGGGGAAGGTAGTTAATCACCACATGATTTGCCTTAATTACCGTACCCTCATCCGGTTCCTCCAGACCTGCAATAATCTTTAAAAGAGTGGATTTCCCGGTTCCGTTAATACCCAGAATTCCAGCCTTTTCCCCTTCCTGTAAATAAAAGCCTGCTCCATCAAAAAGCTTACGTTCTCCGTAAGCTTTTGTAAGATTTTCTACTGTTAAAATATTCATGTATTACTACTTCCAATTCTGCAAATTTGCATAAGTTACGTCACGAAGCTTTCTGGTAAGGTTCGTAAAGCCCGCGCCGCATTTTTGTATGTAGTACAAGAATACCATATTTTCCTTGGGATTCATAGTCACATAATTACCGGTCCAGCCGTCCCAGCCATACTCACCGATATCGCCGATGGTTCCTGCCACTCCCTGATCCTCCAGCACACGCATCAGACAACCATAGCCATAGCCCTTAGTACTGTCCCAACAATAATCCTCTCTCTGGTCATCGGCCAGACGATTCTGCGTCATAAACTCCACAGTCTTCTCCCCAAGGATTCTGATACCGTTGTAGATACCTTTATTCACCATCATCTGTGCAAATTTACTGTAATCATCAATGGTAGAAACCAGTCCCGCGCCCCCGGACTCAAATTGCACATCTTCGCCATAGTATTCTCCCAAATGGCTTTTCTCAAATAAAGCCAGCTTTCCAAGGTCTTCCTCGTAGCTATAGAGCTTGGCAAAACGATCTTTTTTCTCCTCGGGCACATAAAAACCGGTATCCTTCATTCCAAGGGGACCAAAAATTTCCTCCTGCAAAAACTGTCCGTATTTCTTGCCACTGACCACTTCCACCACAGCGCCTAAGATATCCGCAGATAATCCGTACATCCATTTCTTTCCCGGTTGAAACTCCAAGGGAATCTCTGCAATACGGCGCACATATTCTCTGGTATCCGGAGAATTGCCATCCAGTCTTGCCCCAATCAGCTCCTTGAAAAGCTCATCCATCTGAATTCCCACCTCGCTCCATGGATGGGGATATGGGATACCGGTGGTCATATTCAGACAATCCCAGAGGGTGATGTCACGCTCTGCATCCACAAGACCATCCTTCGTCCACACCTTCTGTCCGTGGAATTCCGGCAAATACTTGCTCACCTCATCTCTAAGGTCTATCTCTCCTCTTTCCTCTAAAATCATCACTGCTGCCGCAGTCACCGGCTTACTCATGGAGAACATACGGAAGATGGTGTCACGCCTCATCTCTTTCCCATTTTCCATGTCCATCTGCCCGTAAGAACAAAAGAACTTCTCCTCTCCATCCTTGATCACCATCAGATTTGCCCCAGCAATCTGGCCTGCTGCAATCTCGTCATTAATTAATTTGTCTACTCGCTCTTTGTAGTTAAACATGTCCGACTCCTTTTCCAAAAAACTCCCCAAGCCATGCGACTTGGGGAGCCGATTATGTATCCTTATGCAAATGGATTCTCGGTAGGATATGGTAAGCTCTTAGGCTGGTTGTAGTTTAAGTCCTCTACAGGAACGCCGATGAACTTGAATACCTCGTATAATGCCTTTCCATAGTGGCCGAATGCAACTGCACCGTGATGAGGATAATTCTTCTCTATAAGAACATGACGATAGAATCTGCCCATCTCAGGAATAGCGAATACACCAATACCACCGAAGGACTTGGTAGCAACCGGAAGAACCTCACCCTGTGCAATATAAGCACGAAGCTTGCAGTCAGCGGTGGACTGCAGGCGATAGAAGGTGATGTCGCCAGGCACAATGTCACCCTCAAGAGTTCCGTTGGTAACCTCTACCGGAAGGTTTCTAGCCATAATCTTCTGATACTTCATGCTGCAGAATGCCAGCTTCTTGGTAGTGGTATTTCCACAGTGGAAGCCCATGAAGGTATCCTTGTGAGTATAATCAAACTTGCCTTCGATAGACTCCTTGTACATATCTGCAGGTACAGAGTTGTTAATATCAAGAAGAGTAACTGCATCTGCACTTACGCAGGTACCGATGAACTCTGATAAACATCCGTAAATATCTACTTCACAGGAAACAGGGATGCCCATGCCGGTTAAACGGCTGTTAACGTAGCAAGGTACGAATCCAAACTGAGTCTGGAATGCAGGCCAGCATTTACCGGCGATGGCAACGTACTCACGATATCCTCTGTGCTCCTCTACCCAGTCAAGTAAAGTTAACTCATACTGAGCTAATTTAGGAAGAACCTCCGGCTTCATATTGCCTGCGCCAAGCTCTTCTTCCATTTCCTTAATCTTTGCAGGAATTCTAGGGTCATCTGCATGCTTATTGAATGCTTCGAATAAGTCAAGCTCTGAGTTCTCTTCAATCTCTACGCCGATATTGTAAAGCTGCTGGATAGGAGCGTTACAAGCAAGGAAGTTTAACGGTCTAGGACCAAAAGAAATAATCTTCAGACTCTTAAGACCAACGATGGCTCTTGCGATAGGCACGAACTCGTTAATCATATCTGCACATTCCTCTGCAGTACCTACAGGGTATTCAGGGATGTATGCTTTCACACCACGTAATTTTAAGTTGTAGCTTGCATTTAACATACCGCAGTAAGCGTCTCCACGACCGTCCATAAGGTCAGCCTGACTCTCCTCTGCTGCTGCAATATACATTGCAGGACCATCAAAATGCTTAGCAAGTAATGTCTCGGAAATTTCAGGACCGAAGTTACCAAGATATACGCAAAGTGCGTTACATCCTGCTGCCTTAATATCCTCTAATGCCTGTACCATATGGATTTCGCTCTCAACGATACAAACAGGACACTCGTAAATGTCCACTTCATCATATTTTGCCTTGTAAGCCTCTACTAAAGCTTTTCTTCTGTTAACGGATAAGCTCTCTGGGAAGCAGTCACGGCTAACAGCAACGATACCAATTTTCACTTTTGGTAAATTGTTCATCTTCATACCCTCCTGTGTGTGCGCAAAATAGCTAGTTTTATTATACAACTTTCGTTGTGATTTTCAATAGTCGGACATACCAAACTATTCATTAACGTTTAAATTCTTCCCCTTTAAACCAATATGTATGGTTTCATCATGACCACCCTCGGCATGACCAATCAGCCACTTATTCACTGCGGCAAGAAGCGCATCCTCATTCTTAGCAGCTACTGCGCTTACGCCTGCATGCTTTGCCTTTAACGGATAATTAGTCCCCTTAGGAAGTACGATTGCTACCTGGAAGCCCTTGCCATCTACACTGCATGGCGCATAGTGAAGAGTGGTTCCATAGATTTCCACACCCACACCTGCTGGAAGTAAAAACGCCTCCATTTTTCCTGTGTCGTAGGTAAAATCCTCTTCGATATCCTGCTGCATGCCTACTACCAAAATAGCATCGGTAGCTGCGATATTAAGCTCCGAATCTCTATGATACTCCACGGCATTTAATAAATCATTATGACCGTTACAGAATCCAATCTGAATGGGCATCTCACCATATACAATGCTGGAAAGAGGCTCAAAAGCATTGGTAGCCTCCAAGGATGCTACGGATGGCTCATATACCACACCGTCGGTCACCTCGGTCTTAGACAAAGCCTCTACCAACTCTGTCAAATCCACATTATTAATCACTCGACCGTATTTCTTAAACTCTTTATCATTTACGGATAAAATTTTCATGGCAGTATCTCCTTTATTTAATCACTTGAAATACAGGCTTCAGTGCAGGATAAATCTGCTTGAACTGCTGATAACGTGCTTCGTATTTTTCTGCAAGCTCCGGAGTAGGCTCCACGGTATCTACCACCTTTACAATCTTTGCAGCGATTTCTTCTACAGAAGCATACTCACCGCAGGCAACTGCTGCAAGCATGGCACCACCCATTGCCGGTCCTTCCTCGCTTTCGATAATATCCACCTTGATATTTAAAATATTGGCAATCATCTTCTTCCAAAGAGGACTCTTTGCACCACCGCCGCAAATCTTAGTTCTTTCAATCTTGATTCCCAACTCCTTAGCTACCTCAAAGGAATCACGAAGAGCATATGCCACGCCTTCCAGCACTGCCTGGGTCATATCCTCTCTGGTCGTATCCATGGTCATACCGATAAAGGTTCCTCTTGCCGCCGGGTCATTGTGTGGGGAACGCTCACCCATCAGGTAAGGAAGAAAATATACGTGATTCTCACCCAGCTTCTCAATACCTGCCTGCTCAGCGCCATAATCCTTGGTCTTTAATATTTCATCCATCCACCACTTATTACAGCTTGCCGCACTGAGCATACAGCCCATTAAGTGATAGCTGCCGTCTGCATGAGCAAAGGAGTGAAGTGCATTAAACTTATCCACGCCGAAATTCCTAGAAGAAATAAAGACGGTTCCGCTGGTTCCCAGGGAAATATTACACATTCCGTCACCTACTGTACCGGTACCTACTGCTGCTGCCGCATTATCTCCGGCGCCGGCTGCTACCTTCACAGTTTCCGGGATGCCCAGCTTAGCTGCGATTTCCGGCAGAACCGTACCTACTGCTTCATAGCTTTCGTAGCAGGTCGCCAGCTGTTCTTCACTGATTCCGCAAATATCACACATTTCCTTGGACCACTTACGATTCTTTACATCAAATACCAACATACCGGATGCATCGGACACATCCGTACAATGTACACCGGTCAACTTATATGCAATATAATCCTTCGGAAGCATAATCTTCTTGATTCTTGCAAAATTCTCCGGCTCCTTATTTTTCACCCACAAAATCTTCGGTGCGGTAAAGCCGGTAAAGGAAATATTTGCAGTATACTCAGAAAGCTTCTCCTTACCAATTACATTATTTAAATAATCGCACTCCTCCGTGGTACGGCCGTCGTTCCACAGAATTGCGGGACGGATTACCTCATCATTTTCATCTAAAATAACCAGACCATGCATCTGTCCGCCAAAGCTGATTCCTGCCACCTGGCTCTTATCCGCTCCCGCAAGAAGCTCCTCGATACCAAGCATGGTCTGCTCATACCAGTCCTCCGGCTTCTGCTCCGACCAGCCCGGATGTGGAAAATATAACGGATATTCCTTGGAAACAATATTCTTAATATTACCTTCGCTATCCATCAGTAATAATTTTACTGCGGATGTACCTAAATCAATACCTATGTAAAGCATGCTTACCTCCCATTATATGAACTTACCTTCTATTTTATCTGGCATACCAGTCAAAAACAACCACACTAATTAGACATAAAAGGTGTAAATATGCGCGTTGCAATGAGGCATGCTGGACAGTGGCTAAATATTGCTCGTCGGGTGCTTGCACACGTAAGAGCATACTTAGACAGTGGACAATACGGCTTACGCATTGTCCACATGGCTCATGATAGAAGCGCATACCGGTCATGATACGCGCTTTCCTTTTCCTACATATGATATTCCTTATAAAGCAGCTCACGATATTCTACATCAAGAGTCGCCTGCAAAGCCTCCTGTGTTCGACCGGATTCCAATAATAACTGCATTAATCTCGAGACCTTCTCTTCTCCTTCTTTCAATGCAATCTCTCTCTCATTCTTAATGTGCGCCTGCTCATCATACTCTGTCAATACCATGGACCGAACCTCCTCCCGATGATTCCTCAAAATCTCCTCAAGGATTCCTTTCCGAATACACGAATCCATCGCCTCGGAAACCGCGTCTTCAATGGAATATTTCTCCTCCAAATACGCTCTGATTGTGGCAATGAACAGTGCATACTCCTCAAGTTTTTTACACTTCTTCATGATATCAGCATTATACCCCAAATTAATATTCAGTACAACCGCACGGCACTGCAAAGCCGCATTTTCTTTGTCAGTTCCCTCCGGGTAAGCTGCATTTAATTCCAAAATCTGACGTTCCGGCTCCTCCTTTGTTCCATTGTAAAACACCACAAACTGTGGGTACGGCAGCTCAATAATTTTGCTGCTGTAAATATCCCGCTTATTCCCCACAATCTTCTGATACAGCTTGGAAAAATAAAACAATCCTCGCAAGGGCAGATTGGGACTAAAGGTACTCTGATGCTCATATAGATTCAGTACACTCTTAATCAAAAAGGATGTATCATTTTTCATTCCCATATACACTACATCCTCCAGAGTGTTAATCTCCATATCTTCCGGATTGGTGTAATTGGTATTGTTCACTGCATTATATAATTCCAGCAAATCCTCCTTCTCCTGAAAAATAAATTTAAACAGCCTGTCCTTATACTGTCTGTTCACATGATTTTCCCCCATAAAAACCTCCTTCTGAAATTAGTAAATTTGAGAAAATGAACCGAACGGTTCTAAAAGAAATGACGAAAAAGCGAATGCTTTACACGCAATCTTAGTATAGCATCCGCTTTTATATTTGACAAGATAATTTTATTAATTATTTTACTTATTCATTATAGTAACCCTTACACACTCTTTCCCCATTAAAGACGAAGTTCTCGCATCCGGCTGTCCGAAACCGATACTGATTTCAAAGGGGCCCTTTGCATTTCTGCGGCATCCCTTTTCATCCACAACGGTAAAGGCACTCTTATCCATGGTTATCGTGCAGCTTACCGTTCCATTACCGCTCACATGCACGCGCGTCATCCCCGCCAGCTTACCATTCGGCACCTCATCTGCATCCTCCACAGCCTTCACATAAACCTGCAATACCTCATCAGTAGCTACGCCGTTGCAATTCTCCAGCTCTACCACAAATTCTACTGCTCCATCTGTATCCAAAGAAATCCTATCACCATGCTGAATGATAGCATTATCAAAAAACACCTTTTTGATATTTACATCCCCGTAGGTCAGACCGTAGCCGAAAGGATATAACGGCTCCTTCTCCAGATAACGGTAGGTTCTACCCTTCATGGAGTAGTCCTTGAAATCCGGCAAATCTGCCGTCTCCTTGTAGAAGGTCACCGGAAGCTTTCCGGAAGGGGAAATCTCTCCAAACAGGATGTCCGCTATCACCTTTCCGCCTCTCGCTCCGGGATACCAAAGCTGCAGGATGGCATCGGCTTTCTCCTGCTCCAAACGAAGATCCATGGCACTTCCGGTCATATTCAGGATAATGGTGGGCTTGCCTACTGCCAGCACCTCTTCTATCAAATCTCTCTGTACCTTGGGCAGTAATAAATCCAGCTTGTCTCCCGCAGCATCACTGTTGCCGGTATCTCCCTGCTCTCCTTCTAAGGTGGCATCCAGTCCTACACACAAAAGCACCACATCACTGTTTTTTGCCACATAAGCAGCTTCCTTTAAGCCACCACGCACCTTGTCTTTGAACAAATGACTACCCTCTGCATAAAGCACCTTGGCGAAATCCTTCACAGCGTCCTGAATACCCTCCAGCACAGTGATGTATCTGGAAGAAGTTCCGAAATAATTACCGATTAAAGCTTCTCTATTATTGGCATTCGGCCCAATGACTCCGATGGTTTTCAGTGCATCCTTCTTCAGCGGCAGAACACCGTTATTCTTTAAGAGGACTACACTTTTGGCGGTAGCCTTGTCTGCCAAAGCCAAATGCTCCTCACACTCCACCCTATCATAGCCAATTTCATCATACTCACAACCATCAAAAAGTCCCAACAAATATCTGGTAGTAAATAAACGCTCCGCAGCCCTGGTGATTTCCTCCTCGGTTACCAGCCCCTTTTCATAGGCGGAAAGCATATGTAAATAGGTGTTACCACAGTTCACATCACAGCCCTTTTTCAGCGCCAATGCCGCCGATTCCTCCGGGGTATCTGTCACCATATGCTCCGTATGGAAATCCCGGATTGCCCAGCAATCGGACACAAAATGTCCCTGAAAATCCCACTGTCCACGCAAAATTTCCTCCATCAAAGGGGTATTTGCACAGCAAGGCTCTCCATTTGTCCTGTTATAAGCTCCCATGACAGCTTCTACCTCAGCCTCCTTCACCAGCTTTTCAAAGGCAGGAAGGTAAGTCTCCCACAAATCCTTATCACTTACCACCGCATCGAAATGATGGCGGTCTCCCTCTGGTCCGGAATGTACCGCAAAATGCTTGGCACAGGCTGCGGCCTTTAAAACCTCACCATCCCCCTGCAGGCCTTGCACAAAGGCCTTGCCCAGTTCTCCTGTAAGGTAGGGATCCTCTCCGTAGGTTTCGTGTCCTCTGCCCCATCTGGGGTCTCGGAAAATATTGATATTAGGTGCCCAGAAGGTCAGTCCCTTGTAAATCCCACGGTCTCCCTCGGAGGAAAACATATTGTATTTTGCACGTCCTTCCGTAGCAATGGCTTCTCCCACCTGGAATAAAAGTTCCTTATCAAAGCTGGCAGCCATACCGATGGCCTGGGGAAAACTGGTGGCAAGTCCCGCTCTGGCTACACCATGCAGTGCCTCGCTCCACCAGTTATATTCCGGCACATTTAATCTTGGAATCGCCGGTGCATTGTGACGCAGCTGGCTTGCTTTTTCCTCCACAGTCATTTTGCTTACTAATTCTTTGGCTTTTTGCCTTGCTTCCTCTCGGTTTCTCATGCTCCAATCTATACCTCCTGCAGTTTCCCCTGCTATCCCTTTAATTGAAGCATAATCCGAATTTCCCCCAAAAGCAAGAAATAATTCTGCTAGGCATATACCCAAAAACATAAAAAAGCCCTGCTTACGTCTTTTCTTACGCAAAACAAGGCTTGTTCAACCAAAAACTGTCATACATCCCACGCTCATATGTCTCACCGAGCACTACCCCTTATTCTTCCTTTTCGTTCCGGTTAAATTCTTCCCTTATAACTTCTCCATCGTTTATACATATTACTCGTGATGCATACTTAATTAAACTGGTATCATGGGTAACCATAACTATAGTAGTTCCGCTCTCATTCAAATGTGTTAAAAGCTCCATGATACTATGACAATTTTCCTCATCCAGATTCCCCGTGGGCTCATCCGCAAGAATTACTTTTGGGCAGTTTACAATCGCACGTGCAATGGCGACTCTTTGCTGCTGTCCACCAGAAAGCTGGCTGGGATAAAAGGTCATTCGCGTCTCCAAACCAACCTTTTGTAGAGCTTCTTCTGCTCTTTTTTTTCTTGCCTGTCTTCCCCATCCGCCATATCCCAATGGTAATTCCACATTGTGAATTGCATCCAATTCCTCTATGAGATGATAAGCCTGAAAAATGAATCCCACTTTTTCATTCCGGAATTTGGCAATCTGCCCTCCTCTAAGCCTGCCAATCTCTACCCCCTCAAACCTATAACTGCCTTCTGTAATGGAATCTATTCCTCCAAGGATATTCAAAAGTGTGGTCTTACCACAGCCGGAACGTCCAAGTATCATTACAAACTCTCCCTGACTTATACTCAGAGAAATATCCCTGATTGCCACGGTTTCTATATTCTTTGACTTATATACCTTCTTTAAATTTTGTATCTCTATCATTTCCTAAAATCCTCTTTACACTAGACCCTTACCTTTTTGCTGCATAACTGAACTATAGAACATGTAATCACCGAAATCAAAAAACATATTACAAGAATTACTCCGACTGCCTGCGAACACATTCCGACACTATATTGAGAACAGCTTAGATGTGGAGAAATTACCCATGCAAAAAACAGCGAAATACCCCCTGCTGTAAAGCACAATATTAACATTTCCAATAGCAGCTCTAAATGTAACTTCCACCTATCTGCACCTACCCAGACACTGATAATAATATCCTTCTCCCTCTTGTCCAGCAGAATCAATAGCACACCAATCATCCCTACTACAATTAGTAACAAAAAAACTTCCGCAACCCAGGACAACAATTCCATTGTACTACTTAAATCTTGACTATTGCTCTTGTATTCCTGTATTTTATCAACTGCCTCGTAAGAGTAGTCCTTATGCTTCTGAGACAAATATTCCAAAATATCATTTACAATTCCCACCGTATCTCCTTCCTCTGTCTTATCCGTAGGAATCAGTTCCATCATGGAATTGTAAAAGATATTATGCTTTTCAAATATCGGCTGCAGAGAAATGGGTATAATAATACAATCACTTATCGCCCAATCCTCCTGCGCCAACGATGCGAAAGATACAATCGTATGTGAATATTCCTTATCAATTGGCTTAACTATGTACTCTTCTCCATTTACCTGGATTTTCTCCGTACTAATCACGACTTCGCCTTCGCCAATATCAATGACATCCTTACCGAGATGCGCCATGGCCTCACTCCCCATATATACAACATTACCTTCCTCCGTCCCCTCGATGCCAGATAAATTATGTAATGCTGCTTGCGACATTCCTACCAACGAAACACTGTCAATTCCATTAAAATATACGCTTCCGTAGGAGATATAAGACACCTCTACCTGCTTTTCATACTTTCCCTTAATATAATCTATGTCAGCCTTATCCATAGGCAGCGCCAATTCTGTAAGATTGCTCTCGTCACCCACATATGCATTTATAGTAATCCCTTTTTCATTGAACTGCCCCTCATAATCATTCAACCGCTGCCTAATCCCAATCGTGACATTTATCTGACTGGCAATGATTACCAAGCCCGCCACCAGCTCTATCAAAATAAACCCATATATTTTTCTATTCCACCATAGTCGACGGATAGCTCTGTTCAATATATATTCCACAATTATTCTCCCTTCAACACAGATGCTATATCCAATCTTGTGACCTTCCATACCAGACCTTTACTTATGACAAGACACAGTAACTCTACCATGAACAGCCCACACACATACACGGTCCCATCAAACTTCAAAATAAAGCCTGCGGGAGTTGTCCTGGCAATCAACGGCATCAGCATAATATCCAAAAGGTAGGCCCCCAGCGCAAGAATACTGGTTTCAAAAAAGTAAGATAACAATAAATCCCCTTGTTTTGCACCAAATGCAATTTTGATTCCGGTTTCATACTTCATCTTTATCACTTTTCCGTAAAGAACCAAAATGCAATTGACCAACGAAAATAAAGTAACGGGAATCGTTGCTCCGAAAATAGATAAAGCATTCACTATACAGCGCGCTCTCTTCTTCTCATAATAATGCTCTATGCTTTCCACGTTCTGTACCTGTCCCAGTTTTTCCCGTAGCTTTTCTTGAAGAACCCCCTCTCCTTCCTGCTCCCTACACTGCACAAACATAGTATAATTGTTTTTCTCAGAAATCCCTTTATTCTCAAAGTCTTCTAATGGAACAAGAACTTTATTAACGAAATCCATGGAGCGGAAGATTCCGACTATGACATAGTTTACTCCCTCCACTTCCAGCGAATCTCCCAGCCCTGCTGAAACCTTATATGTAGAGAAGAAGCTCTCTTCTACCATACATATCTTTTCGTATCCGTTTCCTCCTAATACTATACTTTCACCTTCCAACACATCATATGTTACAAAATCCAAGAATTCCCCGGATACCACACATAATGCATCCTGTATCACCGTATCATCTATGGCTATTTTATCAGATGTATTTTCACATCCTCCGATTTTTACAAGTTCCAGACTTTTCCTAATGTCCAGATAGGCATCTTCCGTCAAATGCTCCGCCTTCACATTACAAAAGTATGTATTTCTACTGATATTGGGGTACAGATTCTTTATATTCAGATAAAATACATTAATATTTGCAAGAGCCATCAAGGGAAGTAACAAGCCCACAGCAAGAGAGCAAAACACTAAAACATTTATCTTAATGCTCTTTTTTAGTTCAAAAATGCTTAATTCAAAAATAAATAATATTCTATTCATTATTCCATCTTCTCAATTTTGTACATATTCTCTGCTTCCGGTAATCCTATATAAATATTCCCACACTCATCTGTGTCCAAAGCCCCCATCATCTTGATTTCTTCCTTCTGCGCAAAGGAATGCTTATACTCTCCATCTAATCCATAAAAATCAACCGTACCATAACCTCCTGACATACATACCAAACCATCCCTGATGACAACAAAGCCCAGTACACTAATCCCATACGGTAGCTCACATATTCTTTGCATAGAGTCTGTTGTTACAGAATATAAATAGTTTGCACCACTTCTCCATCCACTAGCTTTTCTCTTATTCTCTCCAACTGCCATTCCAATATTAATGGCATAAACTTCACCATCATACCCAGCCACAGTTCCGTAAAAATTCTCTCCCAGTTCTACAAAAGAACCATCCGCATACCTATAACACAGAATCTGAGAATACCCTATACCGGCACAGCTTATAAATATATTTCCATTCCCATCCACTGCAATGCTATTAACATTTTTAATACCAGCATCAATATGCTCTGGGAACTTAATCTCCTTTTCATATCTTAAATCAGAATCTAAAACCTGAATTCTCCGATTTCCAGCATCCAAAATATAAATCTGCCCTTCATGCTCCGCAATTCCGGACGGATTTAAAAATTCTAAGGGACCATTTCCAACACTTCCTATTATGTTGCTAATACCACCTTGAGCGTCTAATGCAAGCAATCTATGCTCCGCGGAATCCACCACATAAATGTCCTCTTCCCGGCATAAAATACCTCCTATCTCCAGTCCGACACATTCTTCCACTTCCCCAAGGCTATAATCACTCAACACATCCATTTGGAGCATCGAAAAATGTTTATCAAACATTTCATCCATTTCTTTATCTGTAAATATTCCTAAATTTCCATGCGCAGCTTCTGTATCACTCATTGCATTTTTATAAATGTGGAACGCAATCAATCCTCCCAATATAATAATAACCCCTAAGAGCATGTAATTCTTTTTCTTTCTCATAGCACAAATACTCCTCATTTTTTCAATAGAAAAAAGGGGGAACTCCCCCATGTCATTAAGTTATATATGCGTTATCCAATGCAAAATTATAATCTTCCGATATTGCTCTTTTCTGGGTCTGTTTTTTTCCAATCTCTCCGTCCCAAATTATCATATTCGCAACATTCATTTCTTCATATACATCAATTATTCTTTTGACAATCGATAAATCTTCAACACATGTGCCGCAATTCTTATCAAGATAATATACAAAGGTATAATCTTCTTTGTAACTCTCTATATCTACAATATTACCGCTACTATCTACTAAAGGAACATTAAGAAATGTGTCACCATACTCTAACACAATCTCATTTCCTGTTTTCGTGATCGTTCTCTTAAAAAATAGAATTAATACAACTGACATCACAAAGCATCCCGCAATAAAGGCCAGCATGATATATAATATTGTCTTTTTCCTAGACATCAATATCCTCTCTCTACACTTTCTAATTTATTTTGTCATACGGAAGCCTTTAACCTTCCCTTATATACTATTTCACACATCCCTCCCACTATCAAACTATTCATGAACGCTCTTGTGCAATTGCTCTCTTATTTTATAATGCCCTTATGCAACCTACAATGCCCAAAGCAGTCAAAAAAACTTTATTTCTTTTTGACCACTTTGGGCATTGCCTCTATTACAAAACGAAACTATAATCTGAACAGTAAAATATCGAAAGGAAATTCATATGATGAAAAGAAAAAATAAAAACATATTTTTACTCACATTAACACTCTTAATGTTCCTCTCAACCTCTGACCTAATTCAAATTCCAAATGAATACTCAATAGCCCCCTTAAGCGACTATGATGATTACAACCCAAAATATACTTAATTACCTTGGAGTTTTTTTAACATAAATACCTCTGCATTAAAATTTTTTTCAAAATGATGTAAGACAGCAATCATTTTTATCGAATTTTTCCATACTTTTGTAGAATATATCTCACCGCCTTTTTCCTTATAGTTCCATGCAATTGAATACATATTAGAAGCTATTCTTCCTAGTCTTCGACATCTGACACACTCTCTAATTACATTCTTACTGAGTGTGTCGGATATTTCATAATTTCCAATATTACCAATCACACTTGCAAGGGCCGACGTTGCAAATTCATACATACTAATATTTTGTAGAATCATATTCTCGCTTTCATACTCTTTACAAATCTCAGCTAACTGCACATAATACTTATTCATCTGTTCTTTTCCTTGCACCAATGCCATATTCTGAATACATGTTATCTCGCCATGGGTTAAATATACCTTTTCACCATTCTCAACTACTTCATAAGAAATTGTAAGTGCCATCGCTTCATGCAATTCTTTCAAGGTCTCTTCTGTTGCACACGTCCCTTTAAGATAGTTCATAACCGCTCTCTGCCTTCTGACATACTGCTGATTTACAAGTTCATCCATAGGAATTAGCTTTTCTAATTTGTCTAATTCCATTAATGCAGCATCATATGCTCTATCATTCCCATACTTTACAATTTTCTCCAGTACTGAATACGCCTCAGGGTTACTCGTCACTATATCTTGCCTTTGATACTCACCGGACATCCGCAGTTTATTAAAAAGCTCTTTAACAATAAGGAGCTGTGCCTTACCACCTTTATTCTCCAAACGTCCTATGGTTTTCTCCGAGCATATCCCCTCACTCAGTTGTTTCTTGGTCATTCCAAGCATCTTACGCCTTTTACAAATTACATCATTAATGCAATCTGTACTTTTTTCCAAATATAAGTAGCAGCTATTCTTCATTTCCGCAGCAATCTCACTCAGAGAATATACCTCACCAACAGCATCCAGCCACTTTTTATTTTCCTCACGCAGCTTGCAGATTGCCTGAACCTTGGATTCTTCCCATTGTCCCAATGTACCAATCAGTTTATCATAAAGCCACTCTCGCTCTCGCAGCAACTCCCAAAGAAAAAACATACGCCCGGCATCCCGCAGGCACTCTATGGCAACGTTACACCTCTTAAGTAATAGTGCATAATCTATCTGCTCCTTACTATGCAGACTCCTACATTGATAAAAAACAATTTTCGGCAGAATCTTAGCCATACACTGTACATCCATTACAGACTTCTCTATATAGCTGATAAGTTCCTCAACCCGAGCATCCAGGCAATCTGGATGACAGTGATTTACATATTCCAATACCAAATCCAGCTCTTGTGCCGACAGGCGTAGCTCATTTACACTCTTTTCATCAATATGAGGAACCGTTAATTTCAGCGCGTTTTCATATAGCTCACCCAGCTTCACATTCTTCGGCTCCCGCATTTGGAGTATCTGTGTCCTCATTACCTGACAAAACTGCTGCTCCACCTCATTACTTATATCTTTCTCATAAGTATCTATCAGCCCTTCTGCCACCTCCAAATCCTCTTCCGTTAATCGCACTACAATTTTCTGTCGCAGCTTCCATCTATCATATTCCTCCCGAAAGAGAAAGCTCTCATTACGCTCCTCTGCCAGCCCCAATCTCTGCATCAGACGGTCGCGCATCATTTTATTTGCCGTTCGCTCTCCACTGCAAATTCTACTTAACATACCTGGAGTACATAACCCTTCACACAACTGTTCCATTGGTACATTTGAGGCCTGCAATTGTGTTCTTAATAACTCACAATATTCCCAAGAATCATAATTCATTTAATCCCCCCTTTCTTCTTTCTATTTATTTTATTACGCCTTTAGTCTTCCGTCAAGAAAAGCCATGCTGATTGGCTCTTCTCCAAACTGCATGGCTTCATTCACATTATTTTCATTCACTAAACAACGCCGTAGACATATATCTGTCCCCGGAGTCCGGCAGCAGTGCTACAATCACCTTCCCCTGATTCTCCGGACGAAGAGCAAGCTGCTCTGCCGCATAAATCGCTGCACCGGAGGTAATTCCTACTAAAATTCCTTCCTTACGAGCCAGCGTTCTGGCTCCGGTAAATGCCTCCTGCGTAGAAATAGTTATAATCTCGTCATACACATTTTTATCCAAAATCTCTGGAATAAAGTTAGCTCCAATCCCCTGCAGACCGTGGGGGCCTGCCTTGCCGCCGGATAAAAGTGGGGAATCTGCCGGCTCCACTGCAACCACCTTTACATCAGGGTTTTGTGCCTTCAAATACTGTCCGATGCCGGTAATGGTGCCGCCGGTACCCACGCCTGCCACAAAAATATCTACTTTGCCCTCCGTGTCCTCCCAGATTTCCGGACCGGTACTCTTTAAGTGGGTAGCAGGATTTGCCGGATTTTCAAACTGCCCTAAAATCATGGCACCCGGAATCTCCTTTTCCAGCTCCTTCGCCTTTTCAATGGAGCCAGCCATTCCCTTAGCTCCCTCTGTAAGCACCACCTGTGCACCATAGGCCTCCAGCAAGGAAATACGTTCCTTGGACATGGTATCCGGTATGGTGAAAATCGCCTTATACCCCTTTGCCGCTGCCACACTGGCAAGGCCGATACCAGTATTGCCGCTGGTGGGCTCAATGATGGTAGCCCCGGGTGCAAGAAGTCCCTTATTCTCCGCATCCTCCAGCATCCCCAGTGCCACACGATCTTTCACACTTCCGGCAGGATTTAAGTACTCCAGCTTGGTCAAAAGAGTGACCCCTTCCACGCCTCGCTCTTTACAATAATTCTTCACCTGTAAAAGCGGTGTCTGTCCAATCAGCTCCGCTGCACTTTCATATATCTTCATTACGTTAAACCTCACTAATTTGTTTTAAACAATCCTCTAAAACTTCAAAATAATTCTCAAAGGTCTTGCGGCAGCAGCCGGGATTATCAATCACCATGCCCTCTGCCTTCAGCCCGGTCAGCGCAAAGCCCATAGCCATACGATGGTCGTCATAGGTTTCTACCACACCCCCGGAAGGCTGACCGGGATATATGGTAATGGAAGACTCCGTCTCCTCACAGGTAATCCCCATTTTCCGCAGCTCCGTCACAATGGCATTCATACGGTTGCACTCCTGAAAACGGATATGTCCGATTCCCTTGATAGTAGTAGGTTCCTTCGCGTAAGGGGCGATAGCAGCCAGCGTAATCGCCTGATCGGAGCAGGCCGACATATCCGCCTCCACACCATGTAACACGCCATCCAGCGGTGGATACAATACGATACCATCCTCTCCCGACAGAAGATAACAGCCCATCTGTTGCAAAATACGCAGGAACCCAATATCTCCCTGCATGGAATCAAAGGTCACATTTTTCACCTGCACAGGTACGCCCAAAAGGGCACCCAGGGCATAGAAATAACTGGCTCCCGACACATCCGGCTCAATCTGGTATTCCATCGCGTTGTAGCTCTGACCTGCCTTCACCACATATTCTCTCTCCTCATCCTTATATACCGCCTTTACCCCAAATTGCTCCATCATTTTGCGGGTAATCTCGATGTAAGCCATGCCGTGACTTCCCTCGATACCGATATGCATATCTTTCTCGGCAAGTGCAGACGCAATGAGGAGTGCACTTAAAAACTGGCTGCTACGCTCAATGTCCACAGAAATATTCTGAGTTCCAAAGCCTTTCCCCTTTACGGTAAAAGGGAAGAAGCCCTCCTTTTCCTCAAAGGTCACTTCACAGCCCAGCTCCTTTAGGGATGCCAGAAGGGGCGCCATGGGACGCTTTTTCATCTGCTCCGATGCATCCAGATGATAGGTCCCCTCGGACACGCCAAGATATGCCGCCAAAAATCTTGCTGCAGTGCCGGCGCTTCCCACATAGATGCCTGCTTCTTTCTTTGGTACAGGCCCTCCCAAGCCCTTCACAGTCACTCTTTTGTTTTTCTCGTCCACCGTAGTTTCAAAGCCTAAATCCTGCACACATTTCAAAAAATGCCTGGAATCGTCACTGAAAAGGACACCGTCCAGAAGGGACTCACCCTTGGCCAAGGTAGCCAGAAGCAGTGCTCTGTTGGTGATACTTTTTGAGCCCGGCACCGTCACCTGCAAAACCAAATCTTCGTTTATTTCCTGCTTTCCCATATAGGGAACCTCATACCTGTTTCTCATACATTTTTCTCCATTATTTTCTAATTACTCTCTATAATAACACCCCCAAATCCAATAGACAAGTTCTTCTAAATTTGGTATCTTATAATTAATCTTTAGACAACAATTTTACAAAGGAGGCAGCTATGGCATCGATAAAAGACGTGGCAAAGCATGCCGGTGTTGCAATATCCACCGTATCCAAGGTTCTAAATAATTATCCAAATATCAGTGAAGAACCAAGGGCAAAGGTCAACGCCTCCATTCAGGAGCTGAATTTTGTACCTAACGCAGTGGCTGCGGCACTCTCTTCCAAGCAGGCCGGCCGTATTGCTCTGCTTATCAATTTAAATGATACCGCACAGACCGCAGATGAAATCAGTCTGCAATACATGCTGGGCGCACTGGGCAAGGCCAGAGAGCTGGGGCTGGATGTGGTCACTGTATTCTTCTCCATGCTACAAGACAAAACAGTGGATGAAATGGTAAATTATTTCCGTTCCCAGTCCATTACCGGTATCATCGTATGCGGCCATTCCAAGGATGATACCACCATCTTAAAGCTGGTGAAAAAGCAGATTTTCAAAATGGTGTTAATTTATGTGCCCATCACCAATGCCAGCACCTCCTATGTATGGATTGATCAGACAAAGGCACAGTACGAGGTGGCAAAAAAGACCATGGAGCTGGACACCATACCCTACACAAGAATTCTCTACATTGCCGGAAAGGACAACGGCTACGTTACGCCTATGCGCCAGAAGGGTATCCAGCAGTTTGCCAAGGATTATAAGATGAAGGTGAATATCCAAAAGGGCGAATTCTCAGAAAAAAGGGCCCGGGAAATCACTTTGCAGTACGGGGAAAAGGTGGATATGATTGTCTGCGCTTCCGACCTGATGGCCATCGGTGCCATGCGCGCCTGTATGGATATGGATATTTTCCGTCCGGTCTGCGGCTTCGACGGCATCACCTTGATGGCATATGCCGGAAAGCAGATGAACACGGTGAAGCAGGACTTTGCCCGCCTTGCAGAAACTGCCGTAGGAGAGCTCCATGAGCTGATAGGTGGTAAAGAAGGGGAAGGCATTGTTCTGGACTACGAAATCGTGCGTATGGAATATACGGATATTGTGCAGTAATTTCCTGTACGCATACAGAAGAGAATTATGCAGATATCCTGGAAACCTTCCGGGAATTTGTAAAGAATTACGATTATGAAATGTATTTTAAGGAATAGAGTAGGAGGCGGTGACTAACCGCCTCCTACTCTATTCCTCTTCTCCTGCAATAAACAATATTCCCAGTGTTCCCGGACCGCAATGACTGGAAATCACGCTTCCCGCTCTGGTCGTGTGAATCTCTTCAAAATATTCCAGCTCCTCCAGCTGATTTCTTACTCCATCCAGAATCTCCTGAGGACAGCCGGAATGGGTGATAAACACTCTTTCTTTACGGGCATTCTTCAGCTCCGGCGTCAAATCCTTCACATAATCCCGAATAACAGTGTCCATCTTGCCTCGATATTTCTTTCCCGGCTTCATTCTGCCATCCACTACACCGATGTAAGGATGCAGCTTAAAGGTTCCACCGGCCATAGCTGCCAGACCACTACAGCGTCCGCCTCTATGAAGATAGGTCAGTGTATCCACCACAAAGCTGGCCCGGACATAGGGCTGTAAATCCAAAACTTTATCCACAATCACCTTCGCAGGTACTCCCCGGTCTGCCATCACCGCAGCTTCCATAATCTGCAGTCCTATACCGGTGGAAAGGCTTGCGGAATTCACCACAAATACCCTGTCCTCCGCCTCTAATTCCTGCACTGCCAGACGCATTACCTGTCCGCAAGCGGACATATCCTCTGAAATACAGAAGCAAATCACCTCATCTGCCCGCTTCAGAGCCTCCTTCAGCACCGCCTGTGCCTCTCCCGGAGATACGGTGGATGTCTTCGGTGTCGCCTTATTTGCATCGGACCACCGATACAGCTCCTCCGGCGAAATATTCACTCCGTCCAGATATTCCTCTTCCCCCAAATGGATATGAAGTGGAAAAGTCTTTATCCCATATCTATCTAAAAGCTCTTCGGATAAATCGCATGTACTGTCTGCAATGATCGCTATCGTTCCCATAAATCCTCCATTTTTATTCCGAACACAATATCTAGTATTCAAAACCACTTGTAGAACATTATATCACTTTATATTCATTTCGCAACAAAATAATTCTTTCCATTAAAAAAGGACTGTCATAAAACAGCCCTCTTTCTCTTAACTTACTCCTCCGTAAAGCAAGGTGCAGAATAAACCATCTCATAGAAGCCATCAATCTCTGCAATATCCCTACTGCTAAAGGAATATTCTACAATGTACTCACCATTTGCCATATAGATGTAGGATGCCGTTTTCTCTGCCTTTTCCCGATAGAAAATCACATCCGTTTCTACTTCGCCCAGTTCCTCCACAAACCAGTCACTGTGTGCAATTCGGATAGTCATCTCATCCTGCAACGTCTCATGATAATACCTTGCCTGCAAAACTACGCCCTCATAAATGGTAGCGCCTTCTTCCGGCTCATAGCCTGCCAGTATCATCTCCGGGAACAAACTGCCAAAGACCATATCTACACTGCTCTCCGGCACGGCGCTGTCTGCCGTAAAATCCTTTGTACTCTCCGTATCCAGCACCGTCTGTGCAGGAGCCTCCGGTTTGCCTGCAGTTTCAGCCTCCGTAGCACCTTCCCACATAGAGGTACCACTACTGTTATCACTACTGCTTCCACCACTTGCCAGATAGGGAAGAACGATTACTACCATAAGGCAGGCACAGGCTGCCATGGTTCCCATTATGGTAAGACCGGAATATCTCCGGCGCTTTTTCTGAAATACATATGCTCCTGCCCGTTCCACGATACGATCGGAAATCCCGGTAATCCCATCGTACAGCTTTTCCGCTCTCTCACTCATAGTGCCACCCCTTTCTGCTCCAGGAAGGTTTTCAGACTCTTACGCAGGCGAAGCATTTTCTGTGCCATATGTCCGGCGGTGATGCCGCACTTTTTCGCCAGAGTCTGCACCTCTTCCCCGCACCAATATCTGCGTACAAAGAGGGCACAAGCCTCCTCCGGCAAAGCCGCAAGCCATTCACTGATATATTCCGATAGCTGTTTTGCCTCCACCAGCTGCTCCACATTCTCAGAAGCCGGAATACAGTCTTCCAGCTCCGAGAGCATCACCTCCAGCCCACTGTAGCGCTTCTTCGCCCGCAGCGCCCGGAACTTGCTGATGGACAAATTCCGGGTAATGCGCCCCAAAAAGGCCTTAAACACCTCCGGCACCGTAGGCGGTATCTGCTTCCATGCAGAAAAGTAGGTATCGCTGACACACTCCTCTGCATCCTCCTTCACACTCAGTATATTCATGGCAATGTAGGTACAAAAGCCCCCATATTTTTCAGCCGTTTCCGAAATCGCCCTTTCATCCCGCTGAAAATATAACTCAATAATCTGCTGGTCTTCCACGTTTTCTTATCCTTCCTCATTGGTTTAGAGTTCTTCTCAAAACATAAGTCGCAAAAAGAGCGCACACATTACAAATCTTTTTCATTATTTTACTACAATCTCTATGGGCTCCTGCGCAGTCCACACATGGGAGTAATTGGGGCTGAGCCATACCTCATCCCCAGAATAACCATTCAAAGGAAACTCCTCTACAAAGGTAGTGATTTCTCCGTTTTCATTCTCTTCTCCGAATATGGTGGACCAGCAGTTGATTTCATACCTCTCCCCACTTTCATCGTAGAAGTCCCCCAAAAAAAGCTGATGTCTGTGATTCTCCTTGCGGTAATCTGCTTCAAAGGACACAATCCAGCCCTCCGACTCCTTGGTAGCGGACACAAACCGCACATTCTCCGGGAGCGTTCCCGTCTCTCCTGTTTTGAGGTTCACATATACCTTTTCCATGTCCTTATTTAAGAACTCTGCCCCGGTGACTACGATTCTTAAATCCTTTGCCTCGTAGAAATAAGAGCTGTCCGCCCGGAAGGATACCATGGATTTACTATCCTCTGCCCCCGTAGCACTGATACCGTTAGAGATGGTATCAAACTGCATTCCCCAATCCGTCTCAATGTAAAAGAACAAGGATTTGAGCCATGCGGTATTTTCCTGGGATTCTGCAATGTTTACCCGAAGATGGGTAGGATAAACCTCCATCTTGGTAAAGGTGATCTGCTGTCCATCCAGTTCCAGAGTTTGGTTAATATCAAACACCTTTCCGGTAGCAGTAAAGGTTGGGTCAAACTCTAAAACGAATTCAAAATACGCCACATACTCTACTACTTCTTCCTGCGCATCAAACAGACTGTCTGATACCTTCTGCGGTGCTGCCGATTCACTCTCCTGCCTGTACAAGTCTCCCGTGTCCCGAATATCCATGACAATTCGTAGAGCTTCCGGTACGTCATCCTCCACAAAATCAATGGTCAGGCAACGAAGTTCTCCATTCTCTACACCGAATTCACTGATACTATACGCACATGATTGTGGTCTCTTACCATCCGCCGTTCTTACCTCCGGGTCCGTAGCCAGACTTTCGTAATAGTCCGAATCCAGACGGAAGAATACATTCACCTGCTTCTGGTCCACAATCAGATATTCCACGGTAGCCGTGACTCCGCCATCCTCTTTTTGCAGATTCATGGGCTGCACATACTCATTTTCCACTGCGTCACTTAGGGAACGGGAAAAGGTCACCGCCTCCGCAAGCTCCTTGATAATGGGTATCTTGGAGCAGGCATAGGCCACAGGCGCACTGAAATTCACCAGTCCCACAAAAAGAACAAAGACTGCTGCCAGCCCTGCAAAGCCTGCCATAACACGCTGTCTCCCAGCCCTTCTTCGTTTCGCACGCTGCAAAGTCCCTTCCAGCGCCTCCACAGGTGCATCCAATTCCTTTAACAATTCCTGTAATTCATCCTGACGATTCATGATGACACCTCCTCTTCAAACTCTAACTTCAAAAGCTGCAAAGCCTTACGCTGTCTGGTAGCCGCAGTTCCCTGCGGAATATCCAGTGCCTGGGCAGTCTCAGCCAATGTGTAGCCTGTAAAGTATCTGAGAATGATGACATCCTTTAATTCCTTCGGAAGTCTACGGATAGCTTCCTTTAAGGGCAGGGTATCATAGTCCTCTGTCACCAGCTCCGTCAACTCATCCAGTGGGCTAAGGCGCATCTGTCTGCGATGCTCATTGTGACACTCATTAATCAAAATCCTGGTCATCCATGTAGTAAAGAACTCCGGCTTGCGAAGCTTTCTATGGTTGCACAGTCCCTTATAAACTGCTTCGTCCACCGCATCCACTGCCAAAGACTCACTTCCCAGATACAAAAATGCAGTTTTATATAATCTTCCCCGGATTTCCTCAATCCGTTTTGCATATTCCTCATTATTCACAGGCTCTCCACCTCCTTTCCTTAGTTAGACGTTTGAAGAAGGACTTTTTATTTTCAAATCAAAATTTTTTATTTCATCTCGAAATCTACATAGTATTCTTCTTTATCATATTAGGGTAATTCCCCAGTCAATCCCAGCGGAACAAAAATTGCATCCAGGCCATATCCATCGTACCATTCCTGCGGATTACTACCCCAATTCGCATATACCTGTGCAATCCCATAGCTTCTTGCAATGTCCTGACTAACCAGCGCCAGAAGCATACCTTCTATGCCTGTCTGTCCCCCCTCTTCAAATCTGTTCATACAATATGCAAGCGTACTCATTCCGTAATAAAGCATTTCCCTGTATGCCATGGGTTCTGCCCTGATATAAGTTTCAATACTACATTCTCTTGGAGGCGAAATAATATCATCTATCAGTTCTTTTAACACTGCCTCCGTGTCCGTACCGGCAAAGGCAATGGCCTGCTGATAACAGTCCTGCATCTGAGCACAGATATATTTCTGGGTATCCAGAGCCTCTTCCTCAATATCATCCGGAAACTTTTCCCGGATGGTTGGCTCATAATAGCTTCCATCTTCAGGCAACCAGTATTCTTCTAAGATGTATTCATCCTCTTCTACCTTGAAGGTAATTGCCACGGGCATATGACTTCCACCATCACCAATGATTTCTCCATTAGGACTTCCAAAAACATAGTCCTGCTTCAGAACCATGGCATAAACGGTCAGATATTCTCCACCACCGGTGCCATCCGCCTTAGGTACTGCGCAAAGAGTCTCCGTTCCCAGAATCACATGGCTTTCACAGAAAAGCCGGACACCTTCCACGGTTCGCTCCGCATCCGTTCCGAGGATGGCATCGTGAATGGCCTCCTCCAAAGAATCTGTCTCCACAGAATCCACCTCTGCCGGCTCCTCCACCGTCGTTTTTTCCGATTCGCCACTCGCTGCCGTGGATAGAAGAACGGGATTAGCTGTCAAATTCAGCTTACATACATATTTACCGCCCCGATATGTCACATAGTACATCGCATAGGCCTCCTGCCCCTCTTCTGTCTCTGAGATGTCAAGAGCATACACCCCGTCCATATTTTCCATCAGCGTGTAGCTTCCGGTTTTCACCAAGTTCCCCTGACTGTCATAATATTCTTCTTTTACGGACAGCTCCTTGGGGCTTCCATCCACGGTAAATTCCAGGCGCCCCCTCTCTGCGGCCTCAATTACCTGCACCTCTTCATAAGCATCCGCCAGCCATCCTTCCGGATACCAGCTTAGCTCAAAGAAGCTGTTCTTTCCCGGGCTTTTCAAATTGGCGGTTACATAGTCCGTTCTGTCCATCTTAAACATCCAGCGAACATAGGAGTCATCGTCCCCAGGATTACTTTCCCGCTCGCTGTCACAGTACCAGAGCACCAGGTACACATCCCCATTTTTCTGCTGCAAAAGGTAATAACTCAGCTCACCATCCTCTCGAAGCACCTGCCATGCGGATGCATTTTCTTTACGGTATTTCTTGGCTGAAAAATCCAGGGGCATCCCCTTCATTCCATCCCAGTCCTTAAAATAGGCATCGAAATTATCTTCGGTAAGGGTTATTTCCCTGGCTGCCCCCGCTTGTACCCAATCCGTACTACCATCATCCATACCCATACCTCTCTGGATAAACAGCAGATAATCCGCAGTAAAGCAATACCTTGCATAATCGATGGGACGTAACACACTGGAAATCAGTTCCTTGCCATACACATAAGCAGACTCCTCTATCCGATAGGTATGACACAGGGGCTCCGGTGCATGCAAAAGCTTTTCCTTGGGATTTGTCAGAAAGCATACCGCAGTCACCAGACAGGCCACCACCGCCGCCAGCATAATCCAAAAGCCGGGGCGTTTATAATGCAGAACCGTCTTTACACGCTCCTTTACTCCCACTTCCCCAAAGGCCAGCGGACATGCCACAATCCACTTTCTTGGTACGCTGCACTCAAGAAGAGCATCCGAGTAAGATTTCTTCTCCGCCTCTCCCAGCTCCTTAATCACCTTTTCATCACAGGCCAGCTCGATATCCCTGCAAAGAAGCGCATAGGCCACCCACACCAAGGGCTGAAACCAATATATCATGAGTATCAGATACCCCAGTGGCTTCCAAAAATGGTCACGCCGCTTAAGGTGAGCCCTTTCATGAGACAGCACATAGGGTACCCTTTCCTCCTCCAACGTAGAAGGAAGATAAATCCTTGGCTTCACAATCCCCAGTATAAATGGCGTATCAATATAATCGCAGATATAAATATTCTCTGCTACACACATGGACACTGCCACCCTTCTTCGAAGGCGGATATAGCTGATAAATGCATACAGCACCATAGCTACCATGCCCGAAGTCCAAATCCACGCCGCTACTATTGCAAGCACCTGTAAGGGATTCACACTATCCCCCGGATTCGGGGCAAAGCTTCCGGAAAGCACCGGATTTATCACACTATTCACCATCCTGACACCGCTGTCAATTTCCGGAGTTTTATCCAACAAAATCTCTTGTGGTATGGTTTCTGCACTGGGAATCAGACTAAACACACTTTCCAGTGAAAAAGGACAAATCAGACGAATTCCAACGATTCCCCACAGAATACAACGAATCCACTTAGGCCCCTTTTTCAAAAACACTCTTAAAAGTATCACCGCCAGAATCACCCAGCCTGCGGAAATACTCATATTCAGAAGCTTTAGAAATAATCCTTCCATCCTCAGCCCTCCTCGTAAGAATCAATCATGTGACGAATCTGGGCAATCTCCTCCCTGGTGAGTGCCTTCCTTGTAGCAAAAGCACTGATAAAGGCCGGAAGAGAGCCCTGAAAAGTATCCTCTACAAACTTCTCGCTCTGCATGGCCTGAAACTCTGCCTTGGATATCACAGAGCTGACGATACCGCCCACATTCTGAAAAATCCCTCTTTCGCAGAGCTTGCGAAGTACGGTATATGTAGTAGGTCTTTTCCAGCTCAGCTCCTTTTCACAAATCTTCGAAAGCTCCCTTGAACCGATGGGCTCATTTGCCCAAATAATGTCCGCAAAATGGGATTCCACCACTCCTAATTTCATCTCTTCCATGATACAAACGCCTCCTGTTTATTCTCAACAAACTAAGTTTAGTTTATCACCGGTAAACAACTATGTCAATATTTATTATCCCATTATAAAAAGGCCGGCATATCTGCCGACCTTTACTCTATAAATTTATTTACACGCTTCATCAATCCAGGCAAACAGCTCCTCCAAATCATAGCCGCCGGAATGGGGCACGTTCCACGGGGAGTGATAATCTACTTCTACCCCCTGCTCCTGTAGCATCAATGTGAGCATAACAGAAATTGCCAGAGAGGTATCCCTGTCACATTCTCCATGACGGATACGATAATGTGGCGCCTTCACAGCCTGCTTATCTCTGATGAAGGGCATGGGATTGAGCAGCTTTATCACCGCCTCTTCCGCGCAGCTGCCATGGCATTGGCTGTGTTCCAAACTATATCTTGTGAAGTGCCGAAGATTGATATCCTCACCTCCGAAAAGGTCATTTTCGGGACTATCCATGGCCAGTGCATCAAAGGCCGGTGCCGTCTTCATGCGGGTAATATCCTTTGCATATCCGAACCAGTCCATATCCGCAATGCTACCATTCTCCCACACCAGCCAGTCCTTCCCGGATAAATCCGCGCCCACTGCCAGTGCCTTTCTTGCAGAATCCATCACGATTCTCTTCATATATTCTTTGAAAGAACCTTCTCCATTTTCATCCAGCGAAAGAATTCTTCCCTCTTCGTCCCTTAATTGCAATCCATTCACATATGGTGGAAAAAGCTTTGCCAGTTCCTCCGACACACGAATTTGCAGGTCCGACATCCCTCCGTCCTTAGGTACAAAGGCAGGTCTTCCTCCCTCATCCATCCGCATATGCATACGGCGGTACTCATTTACTCCTGCAAACTGCCACTCATAGGCTGCATCCGCATTTTCCAGATTGGTAATGGGACAATAACAGGATGCCATAAAGACATCATCCCGCGCCTTAGCCGCTCCGATTGCTTCTAAATACGGCTCATAATCCGGGTGATTTCCGGTGGCGCCCATCAGTGAAGACAGCGCACCTCCGGCACTGGTTCCGTTTGTAATAATCTTCTCCGCATCTCCGGGAATTTCTGCAGCAAAATATCTCACATATCTTACCGCTGCCTTATAATCTACAATACAAGCCGGAGCTTTTCCGGTATAATTCCCCGCATCATCCTGTTGAGAACGGCCTCTAATGGCAGGTGCAACCACTACATAACCATGCTGTAAAGCCCGGAAAATAGTGTTCGGCACCCCTTGTGGACCCCACGCATTTTCTCCTGGCTCACAAAGCTCCCCGGGCTTGTAGCCACCCACGGAATTGGGCATGAAGACGGGAGCATTTTCCAAGCTGTAACCATTGATATCCTCCCCATGAAAAAAGCACTCCGGTGCAAATATATTCAACTGCTGATACGCAGCATTTACCGGTTTGTCCACATAAAGCCGGTTACGAAAGGCACGAACTTCTATCGTTTCCCCTGCCACAGTTACCTTTTCCACCACATAATTTTCCTTATCAAAAATCATTGTTCATGCCTCCATATTTATGAAATCCCACTGCGCTTCAACTGCGTCTCTTTAAAGAAATGATTGTATATCGCTACTACTCTTCCCACACCGATGACCGCCATAATGGTACCGAGCCCGATACCTACAATCTCCCCGGCAAAAATCAGGCTGATGATAATAGTAATCACTACACAGGTGGCATCCAGCACATTCTTTACCGTACTTACCTTTTTCCCACTGCAATCCGCAAGCACCTGCACAATTCCGTCTCCCGGATTCAAAATCAGTCTCGCATTTAAAGTAAGACCGATTCCTGCGCCAGTACATACGATTGCCAACAGTAATGCCAGAATACGCGGCAGCATGCCTCCCTGCATATCCGGAATCAAAACTGCAAACACATTTAGAAACCTGGTAAACACCATACTTAAGGGAATCTGTAAAATATCTGATACAATCATCCTATATCTTTTCGTAGCAATATGGCAGCCAATCTGCACCAGCACAAATACCACGTACCACAAAAAGGTGATATTTCCAAAATTGGCGCTACAAATATGGGCCACGCTATAGGAAACGGATATCAGCGGTGATACTCCAAGATTTGTTTTCGTATTCAGAGATATCCCAAATGCCAGAACCAGAAGCCCCAGACAATAAAAAAATCCTCGCCAAATTTTACCTTTGCTCATGGTAATCTTGCAAACCTTCTTTCTTCATGATAAAAATAACTTATAAGCATATAATAACACAAAATATGTTGATGGAGGAACATCTTATGAGAATACTCTTTTACGATGCAAAAAATTATGATAAGGAATCCTTTACAGGTGCTCTGCAAGGCTTTCCAGGGATAGAAATTGAATACATCAAATCGGATTTAGACCCTCGTACCGCTGCTTTAGCGGAAGGCTTTGACGCTGTCTGCGCCTTTGTAAGCTCCGATGTCAGTGCAAAAACGCTCACCATTCTGCACCAGCACAAGGTAGGTGCGGTATTGATGCGCTGTGCCGGCTTTAACAATGTAGATTTGGAAAAAGCAAAGGAGCTGAATATCCGTATCATGTGTGTACCCGGCTATTCTCCCGAAGCTGTTGCAGAGCATGCCATGGCTCTTGCCCTTGCCTGCAACCGAAGACTTTATAAGGCATACAACAAAGTACGCGAGAATGATTTCAGCTTAAGTGGTCTCATGGGCTTTAACTTCTACCAAAAGACCGCCGGAATCATCGGTACCGGCAAAATCGGTGCTGCCATGTGCCGTATCTGCTATGGCTTCGGCATGAAGGTTATCGCCTATGATGTGTATGAGAATCCGGCCTTAAAGGATATCGTGACCTACAAATCCTTGGATGAAGTACTGGCAACAAGCGACTTGATCTCCTTGCACTGCCCACTTCTGGACTCTACCCGTCACATGATTAATATTGACTCCATCCGCAAAATGAAAGATGGTGTCATCCTGGTGAACACCTCCCGCGGCGGACTGGTTAAGACCGATGATTTGGTAGAGGGTATCCGGCTGAAGAAATTCGCCGGAGTAGGTCTGGATGTGTACGAAGAAGAGACCAATAACGTATTCGAAGACCGCTCTGAGGAAATCTTAGAGACTTCCGTCACTGCACGACTTCTCTCCTTCCCCAATGTGATGATTACCTCCCATCAGGGGTTCTTCACCCGGGAGGCACTGGAAGCTATCGCTTGTACCACCTTGCAAAATGCTCTGGATTTTGAGGCCGGAGTTCCGAGTAAAAATGATGTGAGATAAAGCGGAAAAGGCTTGCCCCTCTTTTGTGGAAGGGCAGGCCTTTTTACAACGCATCCTTATTTATAAACTCCGGCGAAGTTTTAGAGTATACAAATTTCTGGGCATGATACAGGCTAAAATACCCGGAAAACACATTACAAAATGCAATCACCAGTGCAAAGGGTAACAGATTCGCCGTTCCAAAAATCTCCACCGCCAAAATCAAGCTGGTAATGGGTGAATTCACCACGCAGCAGAACATTCCCACCATACCAAGGGCGGCCCCCAGATGAGGGTCAATGCACAGGAAGCCGCTGGCAGTATATCCCAACGTAGCTCCGATAAAGAAGGTTGGCACAATCTCACCGCCCTTAAATCCACATCCAATGGTGATGGCAGTAAACACTGCCTTTAAAATAAAATCGTAAGGTCTTACCTGCTCATAAATGGCCTGGTCCACAATATTCATACCGGCTCCCAGATACTCCTTGCCAAATACAAATACCAGCAAAATCAGGATGACTGAACCTGCCACTACCCGGATATATGGATTTTCAATATGCTTCTTAAACAATCTGCCAGTCTGGTGCATCATTATCACAAAAATAATGGAAAACTGTGCAATACATAAGGACAAGCCCAGCAGATACACAAAATTGTGGGCATCGATGGTCATAACCTCCGTCACATCATAGGTCACACTATGGCATCCCAGCACCTGAGCTGCAAAATAAGCCACCAGCGCACTGCACAGACAAGGCACAAAGGCAGCATAATAAAAGGTTCCCACGCTTACAACTTCCATGGAGAAAATGGTTGCTGTGAGAGGAGTTCCGAAAAGTGCTGCAAACACCGCACTCATCCCACACATTACCAAAAGGGACATCTGCTTTTTATCCGCCTTTACCGCCCTTCCAAATGCGGTGGCAATGGAGCCGCCAATCTGCAGTGCCGCACCTTCCCTTCCACTGGAACCGCCCACCAGGTGGGTAATAATAGTGGTCAGAAAAATAGTAGGAGCCAGCTTCACAGGTACTCTGTCCTGCTGACGCACCGACAGTAAAATAGTATTGGTTCCCGGCTCATATCCCAGACTTGCAATACGATATAAAAATATAATCAGGATGCCTCCCACAGGCATCAAAAAAATCATAAAATCATGCTGCTCCCGAAACTCCGTCACATAGTCAATAGCGTGATGAAAGGCTGCCCCCACCATTCCACAAACGCTTCCCAATATCAGCGCAATCACTATCCAAGTCAGACTAAATAACAAATTCTCCTTAAGCTCCTTAAACACTTCCTTACGTGTAGACATTCTTCACCTCTGCACATTATTATGTATTATATAAATTCTCTATATTTATAATTTATGTGAAAAAGGTGTTTTTGACAATATTTTTCAGGAAGAAAGTTAAGATTTGGCAAAGAAAAAGGATTCCCCTGACAGGAATCCTCTAAACTATTCTTTGATCTGTTTAATCCGCGCCTTAGCCACGCGCATGCCGTCCATCTCCAACACTTCTACATGATAGCCTTCATAATCGAAGCAGTCCTTTTCCTCCGGAACTCTGCCCAGCTGGTTCATAATCCAGCCGTTCACCACGACCACGCGACCATCTTCCTCATTCAATTCAATATCCATGGATTCGAATAATTTGTCCAGATTGGCATTACCGGATACGATGTACTCGTCCTCGGACTTTCTCTCGATTTCCTGACTGACTTCATCGTGCTCATCCCAGATTTCGCCTACCAGCTCTTCCAGAATGTCTTCTAAGGTGATAATACCCACCGTACCGCCAAACTCATCCACAACCACAGCAATGTGAAGCTTTTTCTGCTGCAACTCTTTCAGTAAATTGCCGATTTTCTTGGTCTTTGGTACAAACACTACCGGACGGACAATCTCGGAGATGGGCTTGTCCGTATGATACACATAATTGTGGAAATCCTTCTGGTAAAGGATACCCACAATGTGATCAATATTCTCTTCATAAAGTGGCAGTCTGGAAAATGCAGTCTCCGCAAATACTTCTGCAATCTCTTCCTTGGAAGCCTGCGTAGAAACAGCGGTAATATCCACGCGGGGTGTCAAAATATCCACTGCCTGCTGCTCCGTAAATTCCAGAGCACTGCGGATAAGAACGCTTTCCTGCTCATCAATACCACCATCCTGCTCTGCCTCCTCCACGATGGACAGCAGCTCTTCTTCTGTGATACCACTATCGTCAGAGGATTTAATAATCATGGATAGCAGCTTTTTCCACATCTTGAACAAAAAGTTAAATGGTGTCAGAACAATAATCAACAGCTGCAAAAAGGGTGCCGAGAACATCGCAAATTTCTCCGGCATTTCCTTCGCAATGCTCTTGGGGGAAACCTCACCAAAAACAAGTACCACCACCGTAGTAACTACTGTAGATACACTGGCTCCGGTATCTTCTCCAAGGAACTTTACAAATACAATAGTCACCAATGAAGTACACAAAATATTCACGATATTATTACCAATCAAAATGGTAGATAACATACTGTCATAGTTTTCGGACAGCTTCAACACCAGTGCTGCTTTCTTATTTCCCTTCTCCGCCATATTCTTCACACGAATTCTGTTCAGTGAAGAAAACGCCGTTTCCGTCGCCGAAAAATATGCTGACATCAATATACAAATCACTATGATAATCAGCGAAATCGTATCACTTCCCATTACAAACTTACCTCATTTATCTTTTCCTGTATTCTCTCACGTACCAGCTCTGCAATCTGCTTGGTTTTCATATCCTTATATTCCTCATAAAGGATGGGCTCCAAAAAGTATACCTGCGTGGTTACCGTTCCAAAGCAGGAGGAATTCCATGCCTTATAGGAGTCAATCAACACTACCGGCACTACCGGTGTCTTTGACTTTAAGGATGCTTTAAAGCATCCGGCCTTAAACTCTCTTAAGGAATTTTTCTTTTCCTTGTCATATTCCCCCTCCGGGAATAAAATGTAGCGTCGTCCCTGCTCCACTTCCTTGGTGACCTCCAGAATGATTCCCAGGGACTGCCTTACATCCTGCTTATCCAATCTTTTCCCCTTCACCAGGTCAATTACCTGATTGATAAAAAGGTCGTAGGATTTTGCCTTGTCCATCACTACCGTACAGGGCTTTTCATGCACAGTAACAATACTATATGCATCGTACTTTCCCTGATGGTTTGGGTACATTACATAGCCGCCTTCCTGCGGAAGATTCTCCAGCCCATGTACCTCTGTGCGCACATGGCTGGCCCTTTTCATCGTCTCTACCACGTTCCGCAGATATTCATACGTACTCTCTTCTGTTTCCTTAGCATCCCTGGCCATCTTCCGCATCTTCATAATCGTTCCGGCAAACCAGAAAAGCTTTCTTACAATTAAATAATAATATCTTCCCATGTATCTGACATTCTCTTTCTAAAACACTCTTATCCGTCTGTCCAAATACTCCCCACAAAAACTCATAAAGGACATTATACATGACTGCTTGATATTATTCAAATTAAATAAATATAAACTCCCGTTTTTCTGCATTCTCACACCTCTTTCCTCCTCCCGCTTGCCTTGACATCCCCTGGTAAAAACATTATGATGAAATAGCATCAAAGGCTTTAGGGAGGCTATATGTTTAGATCAAAAAATGCAAAATTTTTAAACCAAAATTTGTTTTATTTTATACTATTATTTATATCACCAACAATTATTTTTATTGTACAGGATATGACTCCGATGTACTTTAACAACGACGATTACTTTTTAAAGCAACTGGTATCCGGCGAGTTTACCGGAACTCCTGACCCACATTTGGTTCATATCGGTTACTTATCCGGGGTGCTAATCAGTCACTTATACAAATTCCTACCAACCGTTCCCTGGTATGGATTATTTATGTTTGGTTATGCATTCCTGGCTACTGTTTTATCCTTCGGTACCTTCTTAAAATGCACAAAGAAAATCTGGCAGAAGGTTGCACTTACCATATTCAGCTTATGTGTCATGTATGGTTTTCTCTTTTCCCATCTTTTGCAAATACAGTTCACCACTGTGACCGCTATTGTATGTGCTGCAGCCATGGTGCATTTTTACACCGCAAAGGATGAAGCCAACCTGCCTGCTTATCTTCGGAAGCAGATACCCAGTCTGCTATTATTCTGTATCTCCATGGAGCTGCGCAGTAATGCCTGTATTATGTTTTTGCCCATGTTCATTTTCCTGGGGATTGCCCGTTTGCTGCAGAATCGCAGTATGAAAAAGGTGCTTCTCACCTACGGATGCATTGTTGTCGGTTTGACTATCGTACTCCTTGGCATTGATAAGCTGGCATATTCCTCCGATTCCTGGCAAACATTCATTCAATACAGTAATGACAGAGCTGCTATTGTGGATTATGAGGATTACCCACCCTATGAAGAAAATATGGAAACCTACCAGACACTGGGCTTATCCGAAGCTTCCTATGTTGCTGCCAAAGACGGATATATGCTACTTTTGGATTCCCATATTGACGCCAATTTTATGGAAACCGTCAAGAATATTTCCCCGGATTCCACTTCAACCGTTTCCGAAATTGTGAACGCCTTTATTACTATGCACAAAGAGCCACAGTATGACTGGCCCATAAATCGCATTGTGTTTCTCTTGTATGCCTGCGTAGTATTTATGATATTACTTTGCGGGAAATATTCCTGTCTCTGGGACATTGCAGCTGTTTTCGGCGGTCGAATGATTATCTGGATTTATATTCTCTACATCGGAAGACCTCTCCCCAGAGTTACACAAGGTATCTATATTGCAGAGTTGCTTTTGTTATTGGCTATATTCTTTCATCACAAGCTATGGCATCCCAAAAATGACAAATTGCAGCTTCCGACGGCTGTTCTTTCTGCCGGAATTTTGGCAGGAGTGGTTCTCTTATCCGCCAGATGGGGATTCCCCTATGTAGAAAGCATTCATAGCAAAAATGATGTTTTAGAAACCGCAAGCACCACTTATAGCGAAGTATATGAATATATGCTGGACCACCAAGAAAACTTTTACCTCCTGGACGTATGGAGCTTCATTGACTTAACAGAACCTGTTTTCTCTGCACCCCTCAACCAAGCCAACAATTTTACGCTGCTGGGTGGTTGGACTGCCAATAGTCCTTGGACGGATGTCATCAGACAAAATCAGGGATTTACCACCTTCGAACAGGCTACTCTGGAAAGGGATAATGTATTCTTTGTATTCCAAAATGAACCGGATACTCCATACACTTATCTGGAGGATTACTACCGGGACAAGCATCCGGAAACTACAATAGAGGTATACGATACATTTACCACCTCAACCGGAGTAGAATTTCTGATTCTGGAATGCAACTGACAGAATTCGGAAACTCTGGAATTCACCTGTTTACTTCTTACCATAACAACAAAAGAGTCACTTTCAAAAGGTATTTTGAAAGTGACTTTCTGTGTTTTAAGTATTAAATTCTGTATTTTGACTACTTGTCTAAACTTTTCATCGTTGGGAACAAGAGCACATCTCTTATCGCCTGAGAATCGGTCAACAACATAACAAGTCTATCAATACCATAACCGATACCACCTGTAGGAGGCATACCAATGCTGAGTGCATTTAAGAAGTCCTCATCGGTGTGATTTGCTTCTTCATCACCGGCTGCAAATGCGGCATCCTGAGCTGCAAAACGCTCTCTCTGGTCGATCGGATCGTTTAACTCAGAATAAGCATTACACATTTCCCAGGTATTGATAAATAACTCGAAACGCTCTACCTTGGTAGGATCGCTTGGCTTTTTCTTGGTAAGCGGAGAAATTGCAAGAGGATGATCCATAACAAAAGTAGGCTGAATCAAATTCTTCTCACAGAACTCCTCGAAGAAGAGATTTACGATATCTCCCTTGGTATGACGAGCCTCAAATTCTACATGATGCTCCTTTGCAAGAGCCTTTGCCTCCTCATCAGTCTGCACGGTATCAAAGTCAATACCTGCATACTTCTTGATACAATCAATCATGGTAATACGCTCAAAAGGCTTACCAAAATCGATTTCGATGCCGTTGTATACAATCTTGGAGGTACCGCATACCTTCTCTGCCAGGTACTTAAACATGGACTCTGTTAATTCCATCATACCTTCGTAATCGGTATATGCCTGATAAAGCTCCATCAGGGTAAACTCCGGATTGTGTCTGGTGTCCACACCTTCGTTACGGAACACACGGCCAATCTCGTATACACGCTCTAAGCCACCTACAATAAGTCTCTTTAAATAAAGCTCTAAGGAAATACGAAGCTTCACGTCCTCATCTAACGCATTGTAATGAGTATCGAAAGGTCTTGCTGCTGCTCCACCTGCATTGGATACCAGCATAGGGGTCTCCACTTCCATGAAGTCACGCTGTGCCAGGAAGTTACGAATCTCCTGAATAATCTGTGAACGCTTAATGAATACGTTCTTGCTTTCCTCATTCATGATGAGGTCAACGTATCTCTGACGATAACGGGTATCGGTATCCTGTAAGCCGTGGAACTTCTCCGGAAGAATCTGTAAGCTCTTGGTTAACATGGTCATCTCTACTGCATGAACAGAGATTTCTCCGGTCTTGGTTCTGAATACATAACCCTTAACACCGTAGATATCACCGATATCAGACTTCTTAAAGTCTGCATATGCCTCTTCGCCAATAGCATCCTTCGCTACATATACCTGAATTCTGCCCTTTAAATCCTGAATATTACAGAAAGAAGCCTTACCCATAACACGCTTAAACATCATACGTCCGGCAATGGATACCTCAATAGGGCTGGCATCCATGATGGCTCTTCTCTCGTTGTAATCCGCATTCAGTACTTCTCTTGCCTGAGCCTCATCCAAACCATCAACATTAGGCTCCTGTCTTCCTGCAAGCAGCTTCTCCTCATGAGCAAGATACTGCTCCTTAGCCTCATCAGTATGATGTGTCTGATTGTATTTTGTAATCTGGAAAGGGTCCTTGCCTGCCTCCTGGAGAGCAGAGAGCTTCTCTCTTCTAACCTTTAAAAGCTGATTAAGATCCTGTTCCTGAACCTTTGCATTCTGATTTTCTGCCATAATCTTCTCCTTCTTTTTCGTCGTGAACTTTGGAGCAACGCTCCAAATTCACCGGACAAAACATAGATTTTCTTAGTGCGCGCTCTTTGCACGCTTAGAAAATCTTTTTGTCCTAGGCTCTTTGGATTTCTAATACCTTATAAGTAAAGACTCCTGCCTGTGTTTCTACTGCTACGCTTTCTCCTACCCTTGCACCGATTAAAGCCTTGCCTACCGGGCTCTCGTTGGAAATCTTGCCCTTTAAGCTGTTTGCTTCGGTAGAACCTACGATTTTATATTCTAATTCCTCATTGAATTCTACGTCTAATAATTTTACCTTACAGCCGATGTTGATTTTGTTTAAGTCTACTTCTTCCTCATCTACAACTTCTGCGTTCTTTAAAATCTTCTCTAACTCTTCGATACGAGCTTCGATATCACGCTGCTCATCTTTTGCTGCATCATACTCTGCATTCTCGGATAAGTCGCCCTGCTCTCTAGCTTCCTTAATCTTCTGGGCAACTTCCTGACGTCTTACTACCTTCAGCTCCTGTAATTCGTCCTCGTATTTCTTTAAGCCTTCATAGGTTAAAATATTCTTCTTTTCCTGCATTTCTTTCCCTTTCCTTCGCATTGTTCTATGGAAACAACACTACATATTATTCTTGTAACCCTTTGTTTTTTACTAAAAAATCCGTTTTCTTTACAACCCATCTTCCTATAGATTGCCCAGATTAACGCACACTATTGTACAAGAAAACAGCGACCCTGTCAAGTCGCTGTTTTGCTGTATTTTTCAGCTTTTCCTAATCTTCCGAAATATATTTGTTCATCTCCTGGGACACGCTGATTACACCCTCTAAAAGACCATGTGCCTCTTCTGCATGGGAATGGTTCTTTTCCGTAATCTGTGCTGCCTGTTCTGCCGATGCGGTAACCTCCTGAGTGATGGCCGAAAGCTGCATGATATTGTCCACAATCTGGGTATTGGCTTTCTGAAGCTGCTCAATCATACCATCAATCTCTGAAATATCACTTACCAGCTCGTTTACATTCTTATCCATTTCTCCCAGACGACCAGCCATATTGGCAATCATCACATCCTGCTCGTTACTGATGGCTACGGATTTCTCCACTGCCACAGCGGTTTCATCAGCATTATTGGCGAGAGCCTCCAAGATTCTGGAGATATTCTCCGTCTCTCCTCTGGTCTTTTCGGAAAGCTCACGAATCTGATCCGCAACTACTGCAAAGCCTCTTCCTGCCTCACCTGCTCTGGCACTTTCAATAGAAGCATTCAGTGCCAGGAGATTGGTCTGGGAGGAAATCTGTAAAATGGTCTGGGTAATATTCTTAACATCGGCAGTATTTTCCTGTAAGTGCCGCATGGACTGCGCCACCTGGCCATTATTGGTACGAAGTACCTCTGCATGAGCCTTCAGCTGGCTCATCAGCTCCATATTATGATTATTCAGCTCGCTGGACTTCTTTGCTACCTGTACGATATTTTCAGAACGATCCACCGTCTTCACAATATTGTCATGAATATTCTGGGTCATCTCACTCTGAATCTGGATACTCTCTGCGGTCGTTGCAGTACTGTCGCTGATGTCACTCACTGCATTCTTCGCAATGCCGGCAGATTCGGAAAGATCCTGTACAAGCTCCATGGCGTTCTCCGTGCCTGCTTTGACCTCTGCGGCCACGCGGACAATGTCGTCCATCATATTCTTCTGCATTTCCGTCTGATACTCCACCTTGCCCAGGGAGTCATCCATGAAACACTTCACGGTCTTTGTCATGTAAGTTACGAAGAACATGGTTACGATAATTACCAGTGTTGCAGTAAGGTTATCCAGAAACTGTGTATCCACATACAATCCCATGCTATTTCTGACAAGAATCGGAACCAGATTCACTACCGAAAGAACAATCGCTGTTATCAGTGAAAACTTCACATCAAAGAACAAAAGCGCTGCGATAAAGGGTACTATAAACATAAATCTCAGATAGTAATTATTGAAGGTTGCTCCGATGATAACCGTCAGAATCGTAGTTACTACCAAATTGAAATAACGAATGGATTTGGCATGATTATTTCGCTTGTACATAATAAAGCTGATAATGATGGAGCCGACCATAAGTGCCACCACCCCTACTACATATGTCACTGTCCTGTACTTCTGCAAAAATGAAACTATGATAATCAACAGCGTAACCAAATCGCACACTGCCAAACTGATTAATAATGCCCGGTTAATTTTTGCGTCTTGATTTTTTCTTTTTGAGTAAAAAAATCGTTCTTCCTTCATGATGTCTTCTCCCTTTGCATGTACATTATATAGTTTTATCCTTACTCGTGAAATATTTCATCCACGCTGGCAAGCAAATCCTCCATCCGCTCCATGCTGTTAATCATGTTGCGAAACTTTGCAGAACCCGGATACCCGAAGGTATACCAAGACAAATGCTTCCGCATTTCCCATACTCCCGTATATTCCCCCTTATACTGAAGCTGTAAATGTGCGTGGCGTATTACCGTTTCCCGCACCTCTTTCACACTTGGTCTCTCCGGAATCACCCCTGTGTCCAGATACTGTGTGATTTCTCTAAATATCCATGGATTTCCCTGACAGGCACGGCCTATCATGATTCCGTCGCAGCCGGTTTCTTCCACCAGACGCTTGGCTGCAAGGGCACTGTCCACGTCCCCGTTTCCTATAACCGGGATGCTTACTGCTTCTTTTACCTGACGGATAATATCCCAATCTGCCTTACCGCTGTAGTATTGCTCCCTGGTTCTGCCGTGCACCGCTACCGCAGCCACACCACAGCTTTCCGCAATCTTTGCAATCTCCACAGCGTTGATATGCTCCTCATCAAAGCCTCTGCGGAACTTCACCGTTACCGGCTTATTCACCGCCTTCACCAGCTTTGTCAGAATCTCCTCTACCAGCTTTGGATTCTTCATGAGAGCAGAGCCTTCGCCATTGTTTACCACCTTCGGTACCGGACACCCCATATTAAAATCCAGTATGGCAAAAGGTCTTTCTTCGATGCGCTTTGCCATCTCGGCGATAATATCCGCATCGGAACCAAAAAGCTGCAAAGACACCGGACGCTCGTCCGGATGAATCTCTAAAAGCAGCTCTGTATTTTTATTGTTATAATAAATGGCCTTGGCACTTACCATTTCCATGCAGATGAGGCCTGCTCCCTGCTCCCTGCAAAGAAGCCGGAAGGGAAGGTCCGTAACACCCGCCATGGGCGCCAGCACCACATTATTGTCCAAGGTCACATTTCCGATTGTTAATGCTGCCATTGCTACCTCTAGGAAAGCTTCCTGTTTTTCTCATATACCATTCGGAGACCATCCAAGGTAAGGGAACTGTCATAAATATCGATACAGTCCGTCTCTTTGGCAATGGTTCTTCCCAGGCCGCCGGTGGCAACTACCTTCATGTCGGTAATGCCTGTTTCCTCTTTTACTTTCTTTACAATATATTCGGTCTGTCCAATCTGACCGTACATAAGCCCCGCCTGCATACTGCTGATGGTTTCCTTAGCCAGTATAGAGGAGGGCATTTTTATCTCCACATTAGGAAGCTTTGCTGTAGCCTTCCACAGCGCCTCTGAACTGATACGGATGCCCGGCGCCGTAATTCCTGCCGCAAAGCTGCCGTCCGCAGTCACATAATCGTAGGTGGTTGCCGTTCCAAAATCGATTACCAATATGGGGCCGCCGTACTTTTCGTAAGCTGCCACACAGTCCACAATTCTATCCGCACCGATATCCCTGGGATTGTCCGTAGCTACCTTGATTCCACTCTTCACTCCCGGTCCCACAATCAGAGGCTTTGTATGAAAATAACGACTGATACCGCCGGTTAAGGAATGCATCACATCCGGTACTACACTGGCCACGCTGACCCCCTTGATATCACTGGCTTTCACGCCTTTCGTTTCTACCAGCTGTGTCAGCATCAGACCATATTCATCGGAGGTACGGGGTGTCTTGGTCATCATACGGAAGGTTCCCTTCAGCTCCTGCCCATCATACACACCACAGGTGATATTTGTATTTCCCACATCTATGGTTAAAATCTTGTCCATGCTAATCTTCTCCAATGATATCTGAAACATCTTCCTTTAACACAAATACCCGGTAATACAGACTTAGGGATTCCAAAAGCTCCTCCCGCTTTCTGCGGATTTCTCCAATCAGCAGACCACTGGAAATCTCATCATAATAAATATCATCTTCTTCTGCCTGCGTCTCCAAGGATACGGAGCCATCCGGCTCATATACTATGGTAAAAATTCCGCCCACCTCTTCGGTAAAGAGCACACAGATAATGTGAAGCTCCTCCTGAATGGATTCGGGAATGGATTTAAAACGTTCATTAAAATAATATTTCTGCTCATAGGCATTGGCGCCACAGAGTACAATTCTTTCTTCGCTCAAAATACTTCTCACTTTCTATCAACACTTATGTGTAGCCATACAGACCGCGCACAGAGACCTCTCCGGCATATACGGTGACGATTTCACCATCTTCTTTCTCTACCAGAAGCTCTCCCACTGCATTAATTCCTCTGGCAATACCGGTGAATTCTCCCTTAGGGTCTAACACTTTCACACAGTTTCCCCTATTTATCAGAATATCATTATACGCATCCTGTAGCAAGCACAAATCTCCACGCAAAGTAAACTCTTGGTAAAATTTTTCAAAAGCTTTCAAAATTCTTTCCAAGAGTTCTTCTCTGTTTATCGCTATATTCTGTTCTTCCTCAAGACTGGTGGCCATGCCGGCGATTTCCGATGAAAAATCCCGCTTACGCAGATTCACACCCACACCCACCACGACGAAATAAGAGCCGTTCTGTATATGCATCTCCGTGAGTATGCCGCACAGCTTCTTACCGCCCAGGACGATATCGTTAGGCCACTTGATATATGCCTCTGCGCCATAGCTCCGAACAGCCTCCGCCACTGCCATGGCCATAACCAGGGTCAGCATGGAAGCCTTATCCGGCGCAAAGCTTGGGCGAAGAAGAAGTGAAAAGTACAGATTTTCCCCGGAGGGAGACTCCCATGTTCTGCCCCTGCGTCCCCGTCCGGCAGTCTGCATATCCGCCATGTACACACTCCCACAGGGAGCGCCGTTCATTCCTTCTTCCTTAGCCCAAAGATTGGTGGAATCCACCACCGGCTTATAAAAAACGTTATTCATATACCTTTACAGCTTTTCCCAGCCTAAAGTTGCCGCCATCACTACTTTGATGGTGTGCATACGATTTTCTGCCTCTTCAAATACTACGGACTGCTCAGACTCAAATACCTCATGAGTAACTTCCATCTCGCTGATGCCAAATTTCTCAGAGATCTCTTCTCCAATCTTGGTCTTTAAATCATGGAATGCCGGTAAGCAGTGCATGAAGATACAATCCTCAGCAGCATTATCCATAGCCTTTTTATTTACCTGGTATGGCGATAAATCCGCGATACGCTCAGACCATACCTCGTCCGGCTCACCCATGGATACCCATACATCGGTGTAGATGATATTAGCATCCTTGGTTCCTTCCATCACGTCACTGGTTAAGGTGATGGTAGCACCGGTGGTCTTGGCGATTTCCTGACACTCCTCCACAAGAGCAGGGTCCGGGAAATACTTAGGATTGGAGCAAGCCACAAAATGCATACCCATCTTCGCACAGGTAACCATCCAGGAATTTGCCATATTATAACGGGCATCGCCCATATAAGTTAACTTTAAGCCCTCTACCTTGCCGAATTTCTCCTTGATGGTGAGAAGGTCTGCCAGCATCTGGGTTGGATGGAACTCATTGGTGAGGCCATTCCATACCGGAACCTTGGAGTACTCTGCCAGCTCCTCTACAATGTCCTGTCCATAGCCACGGTACTCGATACCATCGTACATACCTGCAAGCACGCGTGCAGTATCCGCAATGCTCTCCTTCTTACCAATCTGTGAGCTGGATGGGTCAAGATAGGTTACACCCATACCAAGGTCATATGCTGCCACCTCAAAGGAGCAACGGGTTCTGGTACTGGTTTTCTCAAAAATCAGGGCAATATTTCTTCCCTTCAATCTATCTACGGGAATTCCCTTTTTCTTTCTAGCCTTTAAATCTGCTGCCAAATCCACCAGATATGTAATTTCTTCGGTTGTAAAATCAAGTAACTTTAAAAAGTCGCGTCCCTGTAAATCCATCATAATATACCTCCGTTTTCGAAAAATGCGAAAAGATAGTATAAATATACTCTATTTCCTGTATCTTTTCAAGTAAATTCCCCACGGAAAAAGGCCACTGCTAAAAAACAGTGACCTTTGATTATATGCATATTTATAAAATTACTTTCCGGCTTCCTTCCAGGTAGTTGCAAGGGATGCGATTCCCTGTAACTCTGCAGGAAGTAAAATGGTATTTGCCTTACCATCAGCAACCTTCTCAAAAGCCTCTAAGCTCTTCATCTTAAGCACTGCCTCATCAGCACCGGCTTCCTTTAACATACGGATACCGTCCGCATTCGCCTGCTGTACCTTTAAGATTGCCTCTGCCTGACCCTCTGCCTCACGGATCATCTTTTCCTTCTGTGCTTCTGCTCTAAGGATTGCAGATTCCTTCTCCGCCTGTGCACGAAGAATTGCAGATTCCTTTTCACCTTCTGCAACGAGAATGTTTGCCTTCTTCTCACCTTCCGCTCTGGTTACCGCCTCACGTCTCTCACGCTCTGCCTTCATCTGCTTCTCCATGGCATTCTGAATTTCTGCAGGAGGAATGATGTTCTTCAGCTCTACACGGTTAACCTTGATTCCCCAAGGGTCGGTAGCGATATCCAATGCTGCTCTCATCTGGGTATTGATAGTCTCTCTGGAAGTTAAGGTCTGGTCAAGCTCCAAATCACCGATGATATTACGAAGGGTGGTAGCGGTCAGATTCTCAATCGCCATCATAGGCTTCTCCACACCATAGGTGTAAAGCTTAGGATCGGTAATCTGATAGAACACTACCGTATCGATTCTCATGGTTACATTATCCTTGGTAATAACGGGCTGTGGCGGGAAATCCGCAACCTGCTCCTTTAAGTTAATCTTACGTGCAATCTTGTCAATAATCGGTATCTTAATCTTAAGTCCTGTTCCCCAGGTCTCCTGATAAGCACCTAAACGCTCAATAACATAAGCCTGTGCCTGTGGCACCACCTTAACACAGGATGCACAAATCAAAATCAAAATAATTACAATTGCTCCAATAGCATATGGCATAATCTACCCCTCCTAAATTTATACAGTAATCTTTTCTTCGCGAACCATCAGCTTTACGCCGCTGACCGCTTCCACTTCTACAACAGCACCTTCTGCAATTACGCCGTTTTCCTCTACACTTCTGGCACTCCATTCCTGGCCAGATAAAATCACACGACCTTTTCCCTGCAGATTATCAATCTCTTCAATAACAATCGCATTCTGTCCGATAACCGTATCTACATTCGTCTTCGTTATCTTTTGATTGAAATATTTCTTCGCAATCGGTCTGGTATAGAACAGCAAAAGCAGTGATACTGCCAGAAATAACACAACCTGTAACCAGATTGGTGCATGAATTATGGCTGCCAAAAATGCAACTAAGGCACCGCCTGCAAACCAGATAGTCGTCAGCCCCATCGTGGACGCTTCAACCACCAGAAATACTACCAGCAAAATCAGCCATACAACCGTCATATCCGGCATCTTCTCTCCCCCTTTCTTCTTAACAGGTTTCTTTGCTTTACAACTTTATCTTACTACAACAGCAAATTTCCTTCAATCCCCATTTATTACCAAAATGAAAGCCCTAACGTGTTAAAAATTGCACGTTAGGGCTTCGCCTGATTCCTTATAAAAATTTAGTGGAAAACGTGGTTTCCGATTACGATACCATCTCGACCATCGTTCCTTCTAAAGTGTGTCAGATCTCCAACATTGGATACACCGGAAAGTGCTTCTTCCGCTGCACGGATACAGCTTTCCTGAATCTTGCCGGATTCATAAACACGATTTACCGTACCGTTCATCGCCGGTGTAAACTGACCGGATGCATAAATAACACCATGGATGGTGTCCGGATATGCTTTACTACGTACACGGTTCATAACCACCGCACCTACGGCCAGCTGTCCCTCGTAGGACTCGCCTCTTGCCTCGCAGTGGATTAAAGCAGCAAGTAAAAGCTTGGTGTCAGCATCGGTTGTATACTGACCATAATTCTTATGGCGCTTTGCTTCCTTCTCTGCTTCTTCACGAGCTTTAATCTCGTCCATGGTCTCACCCTTATCAATCATGAAGGAGATGTCCACAAATTCTGCAGACACATATGCGTCGGTACCTTCATAGTCCACACATACCCATTCCTCATTCTCGGTAGAAACCACCTCTAATACCTCATCCTTTACGAGAAGAACGATTTCTTCTCCCTCAAGACTTGGCTCCTTTCTGACACGAAGAGCATCCGCGGTAATGGTAGCGATACGCTTGCCCACCTCGTCGGCTAACTCCTCTGCCTCTTCACCGAACAGCAGATATTCATCCTTTGCCCAGCCGATAATATTACCGGACTGCAGCTTGGTCCAACCGTTTGCACGCTCTAAAATAGTGCCGCCGCAATCCTTGTATAACTTTCCAACCTTCTTTGCATCTTCGCTGGCTTCTGCTCTTACATTCAGAGCACTTTTCACGTTGGCCATAACCAACTTACTTTCCTCCTCCACTACCGGGGGAGTTAAGTTTAACTGTTTTTCTGTAGCATTTAAGTACTCAACTGCAGTATTGGAATCTACATTGAGAATGGCTGCCACACCACCATTAAAGGAATCCAGGTAATTTGCCCAGCTGCCAGCTTCTGCGCTGATACTTGTGTCCATAGCTATGGTCAATGCTAATGCAAGACCTGCTAATCTCACAAGCAGCCTTCTGCTTCTTGCCATCTTTTTTACCTCCGTTTAACATCGAAAAATGTTACAATTTTGTTAACAACGTTACGCCGAACATAATAACAGAACATTTTTTCTTTGTCAACCCTTAAAGATTCCGTGACTTTTCCACGCAGGCATCCACAGCATCAATTACTGCGGCGCGCATACCCTTTTCCTCCAGCACCTTTACTGCGGCAATAGTAGTGCCTCCCGGTGAACATACCATGTCCTTGAGTTCGCCCGGATGCTTACCGGTTTCCAGTACCATTTTTGCACTTCCAAGCACTGCCTGGGAAGCGAAGGTATAGGCCTGATTTCTGGGCATTCCGGCATTTACAGCAGCATCTGCCATAGCCTCAATAAACAGGAAAACATAGGCCGGTGAGCTTCCGCTGATACCGATGAATGCATCGAAAAGTCTTTCCGGAATTTCCTCTGCCACGCCGAAGGTTAACAGAAGCTTTTTAACGGTTTCCAGTTCCTCTTTTGTTACATTTTCGTTGTTACAAATTGCAGTACAGCCTTCTCCCACAAGTGCGGGGGTGTTCGGCATCAGACGGATAATTTTTGCATCCTTATTTTGTAATCCATCTTCTATATTTTGTACCGTTTTTCCTGCTGCTATGCTTACAATAACAGTTGTTGTTTTAATTTTTTTACGAATATCTTCCATTACATCCGGAAAGAAAATGGGTTTTACTGCCAAAAATAAAATATCTGCCTGCTCTGCTACCGCTCCGTTTTCCTCATACACGGTCATTCCAAATTTTTCCTGCGCAGTTTTTCTCATCTGCTCTGATTTGTCACTTCCCAATAAATTCTCCGGCTTTACCTCTCCGGCTTTCAACATTCCACCAATCATGGCAGATGCCATGTTACCCAAACCAATAAATCCTATCTTCATTTTATACTCCTTTATACATTTATTTCATACTTCTCTGTCTATGTGCTTCATACATCAGTAAAGATGTTGCTATCGCTGCATTTAACGATTCCACCTGCCCCTCCATGGGGATTTTCAGATAGTGCCGCGCCATATCCGCCGTTTCTTTTTTCAGCCCATTTCCCTCATTTCCAATAAGAAATGCGCAACCTGCCTGAAAGGAAAAGCTGTCATAATAATTCTCACCCTTTAAATGGGCCGCATAGGTTTCCACCCCTGCCTTATGTAATTTCTCAAGAAGCGCCCCCATATCTTCTATATAAATATGCGGCACGCGATAGATGGAGCCCATGGTAGCACGGATGGTCTTGGGATTATAAATGTCCACGGTATTCTGAGACATGAACACCGCTGTTACACCGGCGCCTTCTCCGGTTCTGACGATGGTTCCCAGATTCCCCGGGTCCTGCAAATCCTCCAGTACCACAAACAGGGGATTTTCCACCTTAAGAAGAGCCTCTAAATCAAATTCCGGCCGCTGTACCACGCACAATATTCCCTGGGGTGTCTGGGTATCGGACATTTTCAAAAACACATCCTTAGAAACCACCTCATACCCCGTGCGGTTAAGCTTCTCTGCCAGCGCTGTATCCTTTACCTTCTGAAGAGTTTCTTCTAATATATATGTCTCCTTTATGGACAGATCCGGTGCTTCCTCATACATCTTAAGGCCTTCTACCAGAAAGATACCATCCTTCTTCCGCTCCCGGGCCTTGCTCTGCCATTGCACCACCTGCTTCACACGTGGGTTTGATAGACTGGTTATCATAGTTTTCCTCACTACCTTTGCAAAATAATAAAGCCATTATACTTTCACAGTATAACAGCTTTATCTCTCATGTTCCAGTTTTTTATAAAAGTCTGGCGATTTCGTACTGATATGGGTCAATGGACTTCTTCATATTCAGTGCTTCCTCGATATCATAATCGATAAATTCGCCATGCTTATAAGCAATAACACGGTTACTCTTGCCTGCGATTAACGCATCTACCGCGCAAGCACCCATCATGGATGCATAATAACGGTCCTTACAGGTAGGATTACCACCACGCTGCATGTGACCCAAGATAGTTGCACGGGTCTCAATACCGGTAGCCGCTTCGATTCTTCTCGCCATGGAGGTAGAATGTCCGATACCCTCCGCATTGATGATTAAGTGATGCTTCTTACCTTTCTTACGGTTACGGATAATGTTGTTGATAATCTTCTGCTCGTCGTAATCATAATTCTCCGGAAGAAGAATATCCTCTGCACCGTTTGCTACACCACACCACAGTGCAATGTAACCTGCATTTCTACCCATTACCTCAATAATACTACATCTCTCATGAGAGGATGAGGTATCCTTAACCTTATCAATCGCTTCCATCGCAGTGTTGATTGCAGTATCAAAACCAATGGTATAATCTGAACAGGAAATATCAAGGTCGATGGTTCCCGGTACGCCGATGGTGTTGATACCCAGTCTGGCAAGCTTCTGCGCACCACGATAAGAACCGTCACCGCCGATAACTACAATTCCGTCAATACCATGCTTTCTACAGATTTCAGCACCCTTTTCCTGACCCTCTGCAGTAGTAAACTCCATACATCTTGCAGTACCTAAAATGGTACCACCCTTCTGGATAATATCTGAAACATCTCTTGCCACCATGTCTTTGATTTCTTCATTCAAAAGACCATGATAGCCTCTCATGATACCCTTAACCTTTAATCCTCTTGCAAGGGCAGTACGCACTACCGCTCTAACCGCAGCGTTCATACCCGGTGCGTCTCCACCACTTGTTAATACTCCAATTGTCTTAATTTCCTTTGCCATGAGGTTACCTCCTCTTGTCCTACTTACATACTTATCATTACATTTTTAAAGTATTTTAATCCATTTTCTATTTGTTTTCAATAGGTTTGGTTAAAAATTTAACATTTTCTTGGCCAAATGCAACATTTAAACGGTTTCGCAGGGTCTCGTCCGCCTTCACATTACGGTTGTCCGGCAGTACCTTATAGGTCTTCTGAGGACTTTTTATAAAAATGACAAGGTTGTCATCACCCTCCAGGTCCCCGGTTACTTCATACAACAGCTTCTCCTTGGCCTGGAAATCCTCCAACGTCTCAAACTGCACCCATACTCCCTTGGGCAGCCCCTGAGGCTGAGGCGCAGGCGCTGCCTGTCTTTGATATCCACCGCCATAGCTCCGCTGCGGTTCATAGCCCTGCCTGCCACCGAACCGTCCGGCAAAGGTCTTTCCCTGCTGTGCATCCTCAAAACTGAGAATCTGCTCACACAAAAGCTTGGCGTCCTTATCCTCTTCCGCAGAAACACGTCCCTTGATGAAAAGCTTGGCATCCTCTAATAATAGGGTAGAAAACTTCTCATAATCCTTCGGGAACACCACCACTTCCACGTTTCCCACCAAATCTTCTATATTTAAGAAGCACATAATTTTATCATTCTTGGTGTATTTAATAGTCTTCTCCGCAACCATACCACCGATAACCGCATTGGTATGGTCTTCCACCGTCACAGCACCCGTTTCCTCATCCAGTGCAAAATCCACCGCACTGTTGGTCACATACCTCTGTAAAAGCTCCTGATACTCCTCCAAAGGATGACCGCTGACATAGATGCCCAGCACTTCCTTTTCAAAAGCCAGCCGCATCTCCTTGGGGTACTCACCCACATTTGGCATCTTGATATCAAACTCGTCCTTATCCTCCTCGGAAGCAATATCAAACAGGGAAATCTGTCCCGCCATATTGTTCTTTTTATCCTTGGTGATGTGGTCCAAAATCTGCACATATACGCTCATGCACTGCTTTCTGGTGCCACCCAGACTATCTAAAGCTCCCGCCTTAATAAAGTTTTCTATGGCACGTTTATTTACATCCTTGTCCGCCACACGGGTGATAAAATCCTTTAAATTGGTGTATCGTCCCCGCTCCTCGCGCTCCCTGACGATGGCTTCAATCACCGGTCTACCTACATTCTTAATAGCAGTCAGAGCATATCGGATACTGTTCCCGGACACGGAAAAGCCCGCCTCGCCCTCATTAATATCCGGGGGAAGAATATTGATACCCATATTCCGGCACACCAGGATATACTCGGATACCTTTTTGGAATTATCAATCACCGAGGTCATCAGCGCCGCCATAAATTCTACCGGATAATAATATTTCAAATAGGCAGTCTCATAGGAAACCACCGCATAACATGCCGCATGGGATTTATTAAATGCATACTTGGCAAAATCCATCATTTCATCATAGATTTTCCCTGCCACAGCCTCGCTGATTCCCTTGGAAATACAGCCCGGAACCTCCTCTTCCTCGTTACCGTACACAAAGTTGGCACGCTCCTTCTCCATCACCGACTGCTTTTTCTTACTCATGGCACGGCGCACCAAATCGCTTCGTCCCAGGGTATAACCGCCTAGGTCACGCACTATCTGCATAACCTGCTCCTGGTACACAATACAGCCGTAAGTTGGGGACAAAATGGGCTCTAACTGCGGGCAGGAATAGGTAATGTCCCCATCCGTATTCTTCCCCTTGATGTACTTGGGAATAAAATCCATGGGTCCCGGACGATATAAGGAAATCCCGGCAATCATATCCTCTAAATTCTCCGGCCGAAGCTCCTTCATGAAGTTTTTCATGCCCGCAGATTCCAGCTGGAAGATACCATCCGTCTTTCCCGTATGCAGGGAGGAAAGCACCTTTTTATCATCAAAATCGATATTGTCGATATCGATACGCTTGCCCGTGCTTTTCTCGATATAATCCACTGCGTTTTTGATAACGGTAAGGGTACGAAGCCCCAAAAAGTCCATCTTTAAAAGTCCCAGTTCCTCCAAGGTAGTCATGGTAAACTGGGTGGTAATAGAACCGTCACTACCTCTTGACAGAGGTACAAACTCATCCGCCGCCTGTGGACAGATAACCACACCTGCCGCATGCATGGAGGTGTGTCTGGGAAGTCCCTCCAGCCTCTTACACATATCAATCAGGTATTTCACCTTTTCATCCGTATTATATAATGTGCGGAACTCCGGATTCATATCCAAAGCCCGTTCCAACGTAATATTCAGCTCATTGGGCACCATCTTGGCGATGGAATCCACATACGCATAGGGCAAATCCATAACACGCCCCACATCACGGATGACACCCTTTGCCGCCAGCGTACCAAAGGTAACAATCTGCACCACCTTATCCGCACCATATTTGCGTCCTACATAATCGATGACCTCCTGTCTTCTTTCAAAGCAGAAGTCAATATCGATATCAGGCATGGATACACGCTCCGGATTTAAGAATCGCTCAAAAAGAAGACTATAGCGGATGGGGTCGATATTGGTAATCTTCAGGCAATAAGAAACAATACTTCCTGCCGCCGAGCCTCGTCCCGGTCCTACAGGGATACCGTTCTGCCTTGCATAATTGATAAAATCCCACACAATCAGGAAATAATCCACGTAGCCCATGGTCTTAATAACGCCCAGCTCATAATCCAGTCTTTCCCGGAAGGTCATACCGGTATCTCCCGCGGGAAGATTTTCATCCCCATAGCGCTCCAAAAGCCCATCGGTACATAATTTATTTAAATACGTCCAGGAATCATACCCCTGTGGCACCTCATAATGTGGCAGCTTGGTATTGCCAAACTCAATCTCCACATTACAGCGGTCCGCAATCCACTGGGTATTCTCCACCGCCTCCCAGGCATAAGGGAACAGCCCCTTCATTTCCTCTTCGCTCTTTACAAAATACTGCCCGCCTTCATAACGCATACGATCCTCATCGCTGAGCTTTTTCCCCGTCTGCAAGCAAAGCAAAATATCATGGGATTCCGCATCGGAAGCATAGGTATAGTGCACATCATTGGTCACCACCAGTGGAATGTCCAGCTCCTTGCTCATACGCATCAGCTCCATATTCACCGTGCGCTGCTCCGGGATGCCGTGATCCTGCATCTCCAGAAAATAATTGCCCTTTCCGAAGCACTCCTGATATTTTAAAGCACTCTTTCTGGCTTCCTCCAGAAAGCCCTTGGTGATATTACGCTGCACCTCTCCCGCCAGACAGGCAGATAGCGCAATAATGCCCTCATGGTACTGCCTAAGCACCTCAAAATCCACTCGTGGTTTATAATAATAGCCTTCCGTAAAGCCCTTGCTGACAATTTTCATAAGGTTGGCATAGCCCTGATTATTTTCTGCAAGCAAAACCAAGTGGTAATATCTGTCCTCACCACCGGTCAGCTCCTTGTCAAATCTGGAATTGGGTGCCACATACACTTCACAGCCTAAAATGGGCTTGATGCCCTCTGCCTTGGCAGCACGGTAAAAATCAATGACACCATACATGACACCGTGGTCCGTGATAGCTGCGCTGTCCATCCCCAGCTCCTTTACACGCTTTACAAATTCTTTTATTTTATTGGAACCATCCAGCAGAGAATACTCTGTATGGACATGTAAATGTGCAAATGCCATGGTAATGCCTCCTGAAAAATCATATAAATTTATTATACATTGCCTCCCCTAAAAAACCAATTGGAGATTTTTCACAGAAAAAAGGCGCACCTTTCGGCACGCCTCTACACACCTTTACACCTCCACCACAATTTCGCCTCTTACAGAAGGTACGCAGCACTTTATATGCTTTAAATGCCCAAGATGGGGCTTAATCAAAATCTTTTCGTATCCCACAGCAGCCGGACGGATTCCTGCAATATACTTCGCCATGGTAATCAGCGGTCCGCCGGACCATGCATGATTCTTCGTACCATCCTTATTCCAGTACTCCCAAAGTGTAGAATAATCCTCCTCCACCATCTCCTTGTAGCGCCTCTTCATACGGAGGATTGCCTCATCAATGTATCCCATTTCACACATGGCATCCAGCACATATTTCTCCATGTAAGGACTGGAGTTCTCCGTACTTTCTAAGACAGCCAGAATACCTGGATAGTGTTTCTGCTTTGCCAGACCGGACAATACTGCCAGCGCGTTTGCTCTGTCATCCGCAAGACCATTGTCCGTAAAGTGATAATAGCACTCCCCCTTCCAGTACATACGGTCATAATTCTCTGCAATGGACTGTAGACGCTCTTCATAAAAAGGAATATCCTCTATCTTTCCTAAAAGCTCCGCCATATTCCGGGCACTCTGCAGTGCCATATAATACCAGGCATTTTCCATGACAGCCTCGTCTGCATGCTCTCCCCAGTCCGGCCAGTCCCAGCTGCCGCTGCGATGAACCACCAGCCCGTCCTCTCCCATGGAATACAGTTTCAGATACTCCTTGGACATCTCATATGCCTTTTCCGGCACACTCTTATCTCCGGTATATTCGTAATAATACCAGAAGCCCCAGATACCTGCCAGATTCTGAAAAGGCAGCTCAAACTGCTCCGTACCGGAGGGAACCACGGTCATCATATGTGCTCCATTCTCAGACCAGCCCACCAGTGAATCCACACCCTTCTTGTACAAAAGAAGAGCCTTTTCATCCAGACAATACAAGGCCATCTGCATTTCGATGTTCACATCTCCCCACCACTGTACACGCTCCCTGTCCGGGCAATCCATAAAGGTATCTCGCATGGTCACATACAGGGTTCGCAGAGACTTTTCCCACAATTTATTCAGGAACTCGTCATCACATGCAAAGTTTCCCACAAATTCCGTATTATAACCGGTTTCCCGATATCCCAGAGAATGAATTGTCACCCCTGCCGGAAAGTGATAGTATGCCCACTCACCATTGAGCCAGCCAAGGGCTTCGTAGGACTGCGCCCCCCCTTTGGTGTAATATACAGACATGGCGCATTTCTCGCCCATCATACCCACTTCATAATTATCCGTTTTTATTACTATTTTCAATCCTTCCGGAGCCGAAATGGACAGTCTTGGCGTAAACTGGGCATTGTAAGGCAGGCGCAAAGCAACTACCGTATCTTCTTCCAGCGTAATATTTTCATAAGTCTCACCACCCAAATACTGCTTAACACCAAAATCCTTCAGCTGCGGGATAATTCTCTTTTCCAGTCTTCCCCATGCTTGACCGGCAAGCTCCTCCGGTATCTCGTCCGCGCACTGCCATGTGCTACTGTCATAATCTACTTCCTGCCAGCCCTCTACATCCTTTGCTGCATCAAAATAAATATTCGCCTCCGCCAGCCGGAAATTGGTGGGCTCATCCGCCGGGTCCGGTGCCACAAACGCCGGATGCTTTTTCACCTGCCAGGATGCATCACTGAAGAGCACTCCATCCGGTAATGCAATGGCACAGCGTAGTCCCCCCAGATTGCTGGATAAATGAGAAAAACCACTTTTCCCAAAATGCCACACCAAAATAGCCAGCGTATTTCTGCCCGGTATCAAATATTCGCTCAAATCCACCTCATCATAATAGGTACCATTTCTGGATGGACCACGCTTTAATCCACCTTCCCTGACCAAAAGCTTACCATTCAAATAAAGCCAATACTTGGAATCCACCGCAATCTCTGCAATTACAGGTGCATCCTCCCCAGTCGACGTGCACTCAAACTCTTTCCGGAAACACATCCAGGTATTTACACCATTTTCACCGGTTATCCATATCTGTTTCGCATCATTTATCATAAGTTACATCTTCTCCTTATCCGCACAGTATTCCAAAAAGGGCTCATACATCATCATAGCATCATTTTTTACAATCAGCTCGTCACTGATTAGTAGCCCGGTTTTATCATATTTCAATTGATACAGCTCATTGTGGCGGCTGTACCCACCCCAATACTCGCTCTGCATCACATGATTGCGTTCCTCGATTTCATAGGTAAACTCCGGTGCTTCCATACACCGCCACTCACCGAAAAGCTCCTTTTCGCCAACCCACACACGGAGCTGAAAAGGAGTGTCTGTATCATTTCGAATCATCAGATCTCCATGAGGGTAAAAACAGGTGGCGCCACTTCCGAAGGGCTGAGTACGATTGGAGTCCGGAAACACATCATAGCCATGTCTGTGACGCTCTATAATAGTCAGTGGAGTATGTATAGTCATCCAGAAAATCAGATTGGACATCTGGCAAAGCCCGCCACCTGCTCCCGGCATAAAACCGCCGTTTTTCAGCACCATACCGTCCTTATACCCTTTTCCATAAGTCGGTTTACCAATGAGTCTCCAATAACTGAAAACCTCTCCCGGTTGCAGTATAATACCATCCAGTTTTGGTGCAGCTATTTTCAGATTCACCACCTTATTTTCCTGAAGCCACATATCCACATCCTTTAGCCTGCGCATCAGTGGTGTACTGTGCGCAAAATAGATATATGGATATTTCTCTTTCACTTTTCTTTTTGCAAATATATTTCTCTTTTTTATCCAGAGCAGGTATCGTAGCAAAGTATAATACCACATGCCACATCTAGCACGCAGTCTGGAACGTTTCTTCGGTTTGTCCATGATAGTCCCTCCTTATACAATAACCATTATATACCGTAATCCATTACTTTTGCATAAAAAAGTTCCCATCTGCTCCATAGAACAAATGAGAACTCTTCTCTAACCATTTCTTATCTTTTTCCGGCATTCTTGCTGGCTTCCAGATTCTTCTTTACAATCTCCTCAGAATTTGGAATCTCCACCTTAGCCTGAGGGCTTTTTTCCGCTCTGTCTGCCTGCTCCTTTGCAAGACGCGCCTTAGCTTCCTCTACGGTCTCGCCCTCTTTTACCAGATGCTTCTCCACAAAACCATCTGCCATTTTGTTAAAGCCACTAACTACCGTATCCTCTACCTTCTTATAACCGCTGGTCACCGCATCTGCGATTTTCTCTATCTTGCCGTTATCAATCTTTTCAAAGCCTTCTACGGCACCCTTTTCGATTTTCTTGTAGCCTTCCACTACACCATCCTCGATTTTCTTGTAGCCTTCCACTACACCGTCCTCAATCTTCTTGTAACCCTCTACAACTGCTTTTTCAATCTTCTCTAAACCTGACATCTTTTTCTTCTCCTTTATTTTGTAATGTTTGTTTACTGCTTATGATGCCATAATAAAGGTGGAATGATTCAGAAATGTTTGGGAGATGTTAAAGTTTTGTTAAATAAGGGGAATTTTCCTTGAAAAATAAGGTTTTTTTGATATGAGCATATCGTCTGTTACATGGCAATAGAGATTCATTGCGATTTGGATTGTAGAATG
>JAFTXD010000137.1 GCA_017461775.1 Lachnospiraceae bacterium | reverse complement strand
TAGCCTTCTCCATAATGACATCATACAGCTCTTCTCTCTTTTTTTCGGTCAATTTCTTGGAATCATTTATGTACAGAATGTCACAATTTTTCGGCAGAACCACCGCACCGGCAACTACCGGTCCGGCTAAGGGGCCTCTTCCCACCTCATCGATTCCGCAAATATAGCTGTAGGCCGCGTATTCCCTCTCATAGGCCTGCAAATCATAGATACGCTGCTTCTCCTTTTCGTAAGCTTCAAAACGCTTTTTTGCGGCAATAATGAGCTTCTGTACACCACTTCTGTCATCACCTTCGAAACGCTTTACAAATTCAGGCAGCTCATCTTCACAAGCTGCCTGGTACATATTTTTTATCTCTGAAATACTGTATTCCATAGAAAATCCCTCTTTCTACTCATGTGCAATCACTTCAAAATCAGATAATGGCCAGACGCGAACCCATGCACGGCCGATAATCTCATCTCTATGAATGTTCCCCACCTGTACAAAACGGCTGTCCGTGCTGTCGTTTCGATTATCACCCATTACAAAATACTCATTCCAGCCAATCACAATGGGGTCAGCTGCAATTCCACGATTTTCCGCCCGAATCACTTCCTTGCCATAGGCTTCCACCAATGCTTCTCCATTAATATAAATGGTACCATCTTCTCCAATCTGAATCGTTTCCCCGGGAAGTCCAATGATTCTTTTTATGTAAAAAGTATCCTTTTTGTAATCTACGGGAAATACAATGATATCAAACCGCTTAGGGTCATTAAAGCGATAACTAATCTTTTCTACAAAAATCTTATTCTTATCCTGTAAAGTGGGCTCCATGCTTTCTCCATCCACATTGGTCAGCTGAACTACATACATAATCACAAGATAAGTAATACACACAACCCCCAGAAGGTACAATCCTGTACTGAGGATTTCCCTTAATATCTTATTCATACTCATTTCCCCTTTAATCGTGCTTTACAAATCCAAAATCAGACAAGGGCCAGATACGGAGCCATGCACGGCCGATAATCTCATCCCTGGAAATATTCCCCACCTGGGCATAACGACTATCAAAGCTGTCATTACGATTGTCTCCCAGTACAAAATACTCATCCTCGCCCAGAACAATGGGCTCTGCTGCAAGTCCTATCTTATCTGCCTGAATCACTTCCTTACCGAAGTTCTCTGTCAACACTTCTCCGTCAATATAAATGGTGCCGCTTTCGTCAATCTGTACAGTCTCCCCGGGAAGCCCGATAATTCGCTTAATATAAAAGGTCTCCTCCTGATAATGGAAAGGGAACACAATCACATCAAAACGCTCCGGGTCCCTGAAACGGTAAGAAATTTTATCCACAAACAGATTGTCTGCATTATGCAGCGTGGGCTCCATGCTGGCGCCATTTACCTCTGTGCGCTGTATCACATAGGTAATCAGCAGATAAGTGGCAAAAAACACCACCAATATATATATACCGGTACTTAAAATTTCCTTCAGCACCCCATTCAATTTGCTTTCCTTCACGTCCTTACTCCTCCGGTCTTTCCACGGTCATTCTGCCCAGCTTACCACTGCGGTAATCATCAATCAGCATACCTGCCGCCTTTTTCAAATCCAGCTCTTCCCCTTTTAAAAAGCATCTGCGGTTTTCTGCAATCTTCTGTAGTATATCCAGTGCATCTCCGGATGCATCGATACCATACCGCTCCTCAAAGCACTTGGGATAAAGCTCTGCCAAAACCTTGATTAAATCCACAGCCAGCTCTTCAATAATCAGAATCTCATCATTGATGGAACCGATAAAAGCAAGGCGCATTCCCACAATCTGGTCCTCAAACTTGGGCCACAAAATACCCGGGGTATCCAAAAGCTCCAGACTCTTATTCAATTTAATCCACTGCTTTCCCTTGGTGACACCGGGCTTATTGCCGGTTTTTGCACAGGCCTTTCCTGCAAAGGAATTGATAAAGGTGGACTTTCCCACATTGGGAATTCCCACTACCATGGCACGAACCGGGCGGTTTACGATACCACGCTTTCTGTCCCGCTCAATCTTCTCCTTACATGCCTCCTGCACCAGTCCGTTAATGGACTTGATACCGGCGCCGGATTTGGAGTTAATCTCCAGTACATGGGCTCCTTGAGCCTCAAAATAAGCGGTCCACAGCTTGTTGAAATGAGGGTCCGCCAAATCTGATTTGTTCAAAAGAACGATTCTGGACTTATTCTTCGCCAGCTCGTCAATGTCCGGATTTCTGCTGCTTAATGGAATTCTGGCATCCACCAGCTCAATCACCAAATCAATTAGCTTTATATTCTCCTGCATCATACGCTTTGCCTTCGTCATATGACCGGGATACCACTGATAATTCATAACTATTCCTACCTATCTATTTAATAAAACCGATGGAGTCCTCCTCACACTTTAAATGAAGCCAGGCCCTCCCCTTGATATCACTTATTTTCACCATTCCTATATTGGCAGAACGGCTGTCCTCGCCACTGTTGGGGTCATCCCCCAGACAAAAGTATTCGCCGCTTCCCAGCGTCACTTCGTTCTCCACAGTACCGGCATCCATAATCTTAATGGTTACAAATTCACTTTCCTCTCCATTTACATAGCAAATACCATCCTCAATCACTACCTTATCCCCCGGCGTGGCAATAACCCGCTTCACATAGTAGTGGGTATTCTTATTTCCATTGGGAAGAAATACCACCACATCTCCCTTCTGGGGAGTGGCCAGCATATAGGCGAATCTGTCAATGTAAATCGTCTGTCCATTGTACACAGTGGGCTCCATGGAGTTTCCCACCACATTGGTCGTCATTCCAAAGAAATACACTAGAACCACTGCAATAAACATGGCTGCAAATACGCCGAACAGCACGCCGAAAATCTCTCGGAATATGGACGGGCTGATCTTCTTTTTTCTGGTGTAAAAGCTAAGTCCATTATACTTTTTTGCCATATATACACCCTTTCTGACTGCAATCTAACACAAAATATAGTATAGCACACTTTCTGTAAATAGAAAAGGACAACTGCAATGCAGTTGTCCCTGAAACAGACTGGTTAATTATCTAACTAACTCTTTAACCTTAGCCTTCTTACCAACGCGGTCTCTTAAGTAGTTCAGCTTAGCACGACGTACCTTACCTCTTCTAACTACTTCAATCTTCTCTACGTTAGGGCTGTGTACAGGCCAGGTCTTCTCAACACCAACACCATTAGATGACTTTCTAACAGTAAAGGTTTCTCTGTTGCTTCCGCCCTGTCTCTTAATTACGGTACCCTCGAAAACCTGAATTCTTTCACGGTTTCCTTCCTTAATCTTACCGTAAACCTTAACGGTATCGCCTACTGCGAACTCGTCAACGGTAGCTTTTAACTGTTCTGCTTCGATTTCTTTGATAATTGCAATATTGCTCATTTTATAAGCCTCCTTATTCAACTGGATGTTCTTAATACACTTTTGTAACAGAGGACCATCTCATTTTTCGCAACGTGAAGATTATACCACGGGTATATCTGGAATGCAAGTACTTTTTTATTCAAATCCAACCCAATATAACGGCTCCTCTGAAATATAAAGTCCGTTTTTCTCCTGTAGCTTCGTAGAAGCTACATTGCCTTCCACTACATGCCCATAGGGTGTAAAGCCAAGGCTCTTTACATAATTGATAATATAATTTTCTAAAGACTGTCCAAGACCCATACCTCTACAGGCAGAATCAACAAATAAGAGTCCGCAGCTGCCTTCTACGTGGATTCCCACAAAGCCTACAATTTTATCTTCTACGAAAGCACCAAACATATGCCCCTTTTCGATTAATCTGCGGAGATATGCTTCATTCTCATCATAATGCTCTGTCACATATGATAAATGCTCCATGGTAAGTCTGCGGATATCCTTATACTTCACCGGAAGGGGCTCCTTCAAAGTATAAACATACTGCCATACTTTTTCATTCACACGCATATTCTTCTTTGCTATAAGCACTTGTACCACTTCTTCCGAGGTAGTCAGTACAAGTCCGGCATCCTTTAGATATTTCTCCACCAGATAATCGGCACTTTCCTTACTTTCCGCACTGACCATATAAAGCTCACTGTCCGGCTCATAAAGCACGATATCCATATTCCTTTCATAAAGAACTTCCCCGATTCCCCGGTTAAGAAGCTCCATCATATGGATATAAAAACGCTTTTTCTTAGAAAGTCTCTTTATAATTTCCTGCTTTCTCTGATATTTTGCGTAAAGATCCGGTCTACGCTCCTTTGTACGTTCCTCAGACTGCTCCAGACGCCATTTCACAATGTTATTGTGATTACCGGACAAAAGCACCTGCGGTACTTCCTTATCCTTCCACACAGGTGGTCTGGTGTACTGGGGATACTCTAATAAATCATTATGAAAGCTCTCCGTTTCTGCGGAAAATTCATTGTTTAAAACCCCCGGCACCAATCTGGCGATGGCATCAATCATCACCATCACCGGAAGCTCACCGCCGGTCAAAACATAATCACCAATGGACACATAATCGGTGACGATTTCCTCTAACACACGTTCATCAATCCCCTCATAATGTCCACACAAAAATACCAGTTCCTCTTCTCTGGAAAGCTCTCTGGCAAATTTCTGGTCAAATCTTCTTCCCTGGGGAGTAAGGTAAATGGTGCGTGGTTTTGCCTTCATACCCTTAGTAATATCCTCATAGCAGTCATACACCGGCTGAGGTTGAATAAGCATTCCCGCACCGCCACCGTAAGGATAATCATCCACTTTACCATGCTTTTCCTGGGTATAATCCCTTATATTCACGGCCTGGTAGCTGATATAGCCCGCCTTTGCCGCTCTGCCGATAATGCTTTCTCCCAGACCATTTTCAATCATCTCCGGGAACAATGTCATCACATGAAAATTCATAGGTTAATCCAATAATCCTTCCAGTACGTGCACCTTCATCTTACGGTTTTCCATATCCACCTGTAAGATACAATCTTTAATGGCGGGCAGAAGAAGCTCCCTGCCATCCGTCATATTTATCACATAAACATCATTGGCACCGGTACTCATTACGTCGGTAATGGTGCCAATTTCCTGCTCTTCTTCATTAATTACGGTCAAATCAATCAAGTCAGCAATGAAGTACTCGTCCTTACTTAGGCGTACTGCATTCTTTCTGGTCACATAAAGGCTCTTCTGCCGGAATTTCACCACATCATCCATATTGTCATAGCCCTTGAATTTCAGAATTACCAGATTCTTAAAGAATTTCACGCCCTCGATTTCCAGTACCAGCTGCTCTTTGCCGGTATCTAATATGGTTTCCTTCAGTCTTTTAAATCTTCTGGGGTCATCGGTGGTGGGAAATACCTTTACCTCTCCTCTGACACCATGAGTGGTGGTAATCACACCCACCTGCAATAAATCATCCATTCTATTTCTCCATACAGACAAGTTAAGCGAAACACGCTAAAAAGCATGTTTCGCCTCTCTCATGAACTCTTAAACGATTTCTACGTCTACAATCTTATTGTCTTTGGAAGACGCTGCTTTTACAACGGAGCGAATTGCCTTAGCAATTCTACCCTGTTTTCCAATGACTTTACCCATATCGGATGGTGCTACATGAAGTTCGATAACAACATTCTTGCCTTCAGACTTTTCAGTCACGACCACTTCATCCGGATTATCAACAAGATTTCTTGCG
>JAFTXD010000136.1 GCA_017461775.1 Lachnospiraceae bacterium | reverse complement strand
TATGAATGTGGAGATATTTAGTACTTCTTAGATTTCTGCTACACTATCAGCGGAATCCGGGCATGGAAGCCCGGATTAGGAGGCACTGCGCATGGACGCGCATTGCTTCCGACGCGTAGCCTGTCAATATACTATATCAGACATCTTAGAAGTACTTAATATCGGAGCCTGATTAAATATATAGGGGAGCAATATCCCTTGCCACAAATCCCCAGCTCCTTCGGTATCGTCTCGCAAAAAACTGTGATGCATATGCATCACAGTTTTTTATCCTTTTATTATCTCCTTCTACCACCACCGCCATGTCTTGCACCACTGCTGCTTCTATGGCTTCCGCCTCTGCTGTGACTTCCGCCACCGCCTCCGCCGGAGCTTGAGCTGGTCTGAATTCTTCTGGTGGAGACATGCTTACGGATAAAGCGGTCGTCACGCACATTGTACACCGCATTACCATCGGTATAAGTGCTGGGTACTACGGTAACCTTTCCTTCCTTGTTACGCAGCTTTGAAACAACAAAGATTAACGCTACAATAAGAGCTATCAATAAGCATACCGGAGCAACCATCAGGAGAATCACGCCGTTATTTACCGGCTGCATCAAATCTACAATATAATCTACATATGCTTTGTATGCCTTATAGGGATTATCCTCCACATAATAGTACACGTCATCCAAAAGCTCATCAATTTCGATGGTTCCCATTTCCTCGTACACTTTTCCACTGGTGGAAAGCCAGCTTCCGGCCTGCCCTTCATACCAGTTATCTAAAAGAAGTACTCCATCGCCTTCAAAATCTTTATTATAACCAAATTTATTGTTATCATAAAAATCATCTGCAAGGTCACGCATATTATAATCCCAGTTATCATAACGGTATCCCATGTCCTGGATTTCCGGTCCCTCCACCGGTTTACTTATGGTCACCAGTACGATATCACAATGGCAGCGCCTCTCAGCCTCTGCTATGTATGTCTCTAAATCCGCTTCCTGCTGGCTCGTCAGCACATCCGCCTCATCATACACTCTCTGGGCAGGAGCCTGATTATTGGTTCTTTCCACCGTTTCCTGAGCGCTGTTTTTCACTCCCAGAACAATGGCTATCGCTAAAAGAACACCGGCTAAAATAAACCATACCTTAAAATAATTAAGGTATTGCTTCCTCGCCTCTTTTTTTACATCATATTCCATATTATAAACCATACCTTTCCGCTATCTTCTATGTAAAACAACAATCCTAAATCAGTCCAAGGGATGCAATAATAAATCCTCCGGCAATCAAAATGGTACTAAGCAGCGCAAACAATGTTGCTCCATAAGCAAGCACCTTCTGCTTGGACACCGGCACACTTCCTACGATTTTACCTGTCTGTCCGTTTACATAGAAAGGATATAGCTTATCCTTGTAGGTATATAAGTACTTCCATGCAGGAAGAAGGTTGTAATTATGCACCTTATTGCGCACAGAAAAATTCTTACTCCGCTCATGCAACCTAGAATATCCACTTACACTGTTACGCAAAATAGCGGATGCACTGGTGGACATTTTGTCATTTGCACGAAACTCCACTGTATCCGATTCCATATTGTATTTCTCTGCGGTGAAGCCGGACATAAACTCCGGTTTAAACTCCACAAACTCCCCATAATTGTACGGCTCCAATAAATCCATGACACCGTCCGGCATCTTTACGGAAGCATCCACCGGAATTTCTTTATAATTGATATTCATATCACGGATAACATCATAATAGGAAGTCTCTGTATGCTGAATATCTCCGGTGGTCCAGGTTCTAACCCTTACACCCTCTGCATTATAGGTACAATTCACATCATAATCGTACATCCAGAAAGGCACATACTCTCCCACCATACTGTTTAAACGTACCTCGGATAAAAAGTCTGTGGGCGCAAAAGTAGCCTTCTTAAAACGCTGGCGAAGAGCATTTTTCACCATTTCCTTGCTAAGCTTGAATGGAATAATCTTCTTGGGCAAATATGCGCCTTCCACACGATCATTCAAAATAATATAGTGATCGCAGTACTTACACTGAAGAGCACTGGTATGCTCCTCCACAGTTATCTCACCACCGCAGTTGGGACAAAACTGCTTATCGCACTCTTCCATGGCCCGCTCCTGACTCTCCTTGCTGTCACAATAAGGACAGTACATCTGCTTATGCTCCGGGCTGTATATTACATTACCACCACAATTTTTACATTTAAAAATCATATCGGTCCCCCCTTTTGTTGACACTTTCATCCTTTATCATAACAAAAAACGGCGTATCTGTAAACAGATACGCCGCTATGGAAAATTTCCTATTTGTTATAATTAACAATTGCACCAAAGTCCGGCTTTAAGGATGCGCCACCTACAAGGCCACCATCGATATCTGCCTGAGCAAATAATTCAGGAGCGCTAGAAGCGGATACAGAACCGCCGTACTGGATACGGATAGCTTCTGCAGTAGCATCATCATAAATCTCAGCGATGCACTCACGGATAGCCTTACATACTTCCTGAGCCTGCTCAGTAGTTGCAACCTTACCGGTACCGATAGCCCAGATAGGCTCATAAGCGATAACTGCCTTAGCAGCCTGCTCAGCGGTAACGTTTAAGAAAGCAATCTTAATCTGCTGACGAATGAAGTCAATGGTAACGCCCTGCTCTCTCTGAGTTAAGGTCTCACCACAGCAGATAATAGGAGTTAAATCATGCTCAAATGCCTTTAACACCTTCTTATTTACGGTCTCATCGGTCTCTGCGAAGTATTCTCTTCTCTCAGAGTGACCAATGATAACGTACTTAACGCCTGCATCTACAAGCATTTCCGGAGAGATTTCGCCGGTGAAAGCACCCTTCTCCTCGAAATACATATTCTCTGCACCAATGTTGATGTTAGAACCCTTTGCAGCCTCCATAGCAGGAATGATGTCAATTGCAGGTACGCAGAATACTACGTCTACTTCATCATTTGCTACCAGTGGCTTTAAGGTATTTACTAATTCTACTGCCTGACTGGGAGTCATGTTCATCTTCCAGTTACCAGCGATAATTTTCTTTCTTGCCATGTTTTTATCCTCTATTTCTTACTTATTGTCTGCTGCTACTACACCAGGTAATTCCTTACCCTCAAGGAACTCAAGGGAAGCACCACCACCGGTAGAGATATGGCTCATCTTATCGCCAAATCCTAACTGGTTAACAGCTGCTGCAGAGTCACCACCACCGATAATGGTAGTTGCATCGGTCTCAGCAAGAGCCTTAGCTACAGCGATAGTACCCTGTGCTAAAGTAGGGTTCTCGAATACACCCATAGGTCCGTTCCAAACTACGGTCTTTGCAGATTTTACAGCTTCCGCAAACATAGCCTGAGACTTAGGTCCGATATCGCAGCCTTCTCTGTCAGCAGGCATCTTGTCGTAATCGTATACTTCGATTTCTACAGGAGCGTCGATAGGGTTAGGGAATGCAGTAATGGTTGCAGAGTCTACAGGAAGCACTAACTTCTTGCCAAGAGACTCAGCCTTAGCCATCATTTCCTTACAGTAATCTAACTTGGACTCGTCAACTAAGGAGTTTCCGATTTCATAGCCCTGAGCCTTTAAGAAGGTGTAAGCCATACCACCACCAATGATGAGGGTATCACACTTCTCAAGTAAGTTAGAGATAACATTTAATTTATCAGCAACCTTAGCACCACCAAGGATTGCAACGAAAGGTCTTACAGGATTCTCTACAGCGTTTCCTAAGAAGTCGATTTCCTTCTGCATTAAGTAACCAACACAGTTTACGCCACCCTTTTCGGTGATGAACTTGGTAACGCCAGCTACAGATGCATGTGCTCTGTGGGAAGAACCGAAAGCGTCACATACATAGATATCAGCCAGGTCAGCTAATTCCTTGCTGAATGCTTCGCCGTTCTTGGTCTCTTCTGCGCCACGGAAACGGGTATTCTGAAGAAGAACTACATCGCCTTCCTTCATAGCTTCTACAGCTGCGGTAGCTGCCTCGCCGGTAACGTTGTAATCTGCAACGAATACAACTTCCTTACCTAACTTCTCAGATAATCTCTTAGCAACAGGAGCTAAAGACTCGCCTTCGTTAGGGCCATTCTTAACCTTTCCAAGATGCGAGCAAAGGATAACCTTGCCGCCATCGTTTAATAACTTCTGGATTGTAGGAAGAGCTGCAACGATACGGGTCTCGTCGGTGATTTCACCATTCTTAAGAGGAACGTTAAAGTCACATCTCACTAATACTCTTTTTCCTTTTGCGTTGATATCATCAACTGATTTCTTGTTTAAGCCCATTTTAGGAACCTCCACTTTAATTTTTTTGTAAAAACAAAAGGGTCCGGCCCAC
>JAFTXD010000135.1 GCA_017461775.1 Lachnospiraceae bacterium | reverse complement strand
GGAAGCTGCTCCATAAACTGCTTCATCAAGTAAAGTCCCATACCAAAAGACCATGCCGGTAAAATAAGTGCTGCATAGGTATTGTTGATATGCAATGCCGAGATAATCAGGTACTGCGGAATCTGTGTGACCGTCCATGAGAACATCATGGAAAGTACTACCATGCTGAAAAGAATATTCTTTCCCGGAAATCTATGCTTAGCCAATGGATAAGCTGCAAGGGAAGCCACTATTACGTGTCCTACCATACCGCCACCGGTAATGATGATGGTATTTAAGATATATCTGGAGAACGGAACCCAGGAATCGTTCATAAGAACGAATAGGTCGGAGAAGTTCTCCAGAGTAGGATTTCGCACGAAGATTTTCGGTGGGAACTGATACAGCTCATCCAAGGGCTTCAGTGCGTTGTTCACTATCATGACCAGCGGTAAAACCATGAAAATACCGCAGATAAACATGATAAAGAACAAAAGTGAGTTTCCCGCAAAGGAACGATTTAACTGCTTCTCACGTCTTCGGAAGAGTCGTTTTTTTGGTTTTGTATAATCTTTTTTTGCCAATTTACTCGCCTACCCTTCCTAAAACTTTCTGAACTAATTTGTTTGTACCTACCATTAACAGGAAAAGTACGGTTGCAATTGCTGATGCGTAACCCATCTCAAATCTTGTAGAGCCATAGTCCAGAAGGTGGGTTACTACTGTTGCACCGGCGTAGTTTACGGATGGATTACCTGCCAGATTAATGGAGATATCCGCTACCGCAAAGGACTGGGTAATCTGCATTACCGCACCGAACATCAGCTGAGGCTTCATTGCCGGAAGAGTTACATACCAAAGCTCCTGCCAGCGGTTCTTAACACCGTCTAAGGCTGCTGCTTCGTACAAGCTCTTATCAACGGTCTGAAGACCTGCAATGAAGGAAAGGAAACCAGTTCCTAAGGATAACCAGAGCTGAACTACGATAAGTACCGGTAAAACATACTTTTCCGTCTGCATCCAAAGCTTTGCTTCATTGATGATATCCAGCTCAAGTAAAATACCGTTTAAATATCCGTAGCGGTCGCCGGTAAGGATTAAGTTCCATACCAGATATGCGTTACCGCAAATGGATGGCGCGTAGAAAATCAAGGTAAGGAAGGCTCTCAGCTTTCCCTTAAACTCATTGATAATCCATGCAAAGAGTAAGCACAGCATGTAGGAAATGGGACCTGTGATTACTGCAAAAAGTAAGGTGTTTTTCAAGGAAATCATGAAGATGTCATCCTCTAAAAACAACTTAATGTAATTTTTCCAGCCTACGAAGGTAGGCATTTCCAGCATATTAAAGTGAGTAAATGATAAGCCTACGGAAATCACTACCGGCAATACTGTGAAGAAGAAAAACAGGATAAAGTATGGTGCCAGCATAAAGTAGGATGCTTTATTTCTTTTAATCTGGTAGCTATGGGTTGCCTGCTTTTTGGCAATATCCAAAGCTTCCTGAGATACGGTCATTTCTTGTGTGTCCATGTTTTCCTCCTTTCTACTCACCGGCAATCGGTAAGCCGAATTCTTCTCTCTTATAATCAATTTCTGCGTTAATATAGAGAACCTTATCCATCAGCTCTTCTCTTGGAGTTACCACAGCAGTTCGTCCTGTGTCAGAAGCTGGAGTTGTTACACTATAGAATGCATTATTTAGGTTACGCCATGAATAATATCCTCCCGGTACCTGAGGAATTCCCTGTACCTGAGAGTACTGCTCCATGATTTCTCTGTAATCACGAATAGGCCAGGAAAGATTACCAAGTGCTTCTAAGTTCGCGGTTGCAACTCTTGCACAGGCACCCATTAAGCTTTCCATTTCTCTACCATAGAGCGTCTGGGTCTCTGCATCCGTCCACCACTTAAGGAACTCCCAACATTCCTGTGGATATTCCGTATCTGCCATGATGATATCTGCAAGACCGGTACTACCTGTGGTATGAAGGATACTTCCATCCTCCTGCTCTACGCCGGGAACTACGGTGAAATCCCAGAGCCCCGCAATATCCGGTGCGGATACCTGCAGATTGTTGTATGTGGTGTAATCCGAAATAATAATTGGACATTCTCCGGTACGGAATCTTTCTTCCACGCTAGTTGCCTTATCCAGCTTGTAATCGGTGTAGTATTCGCAGTATTCCTTGAAGGTGTTTACCGCAACATCGGAATCCAGCGCTGATGCATCACCGTTTGCTGTATAATACTCGCCGCCGTTCTGGAACAGAAGCATTGCAAATATCTGCTCACTTGGTAACATACCGAATTCCATCTGGTTCTTGGCAAGTACAGTCATAGCCACCTTCACTTCTGACCATGTGGTTGGAACCTCAAGTCCAATCTCTGCCAAAATATCCTTACGGTAGAACATCATGGGGAAGGTCTGCGTATCCGGCAGTGCATAAGTTGCACCGTCAAAGCTGAAGGGAACAAGTGCACTTTCTGAGAATCTCTCTGTGATTTCTTCAAAATCTTCAAACTGGGTTAAATACAGTACTGCATTACGAAGTCCGTAGTTTACGGGAGTATCATTACCTGTATGAAGTACCGCTCCGGCAATGCCGTTGGTATTGGCTACCTGAATTGCCACATCCGGTCCCTCTCCCGCAAGTGTTGCACGGAGAAGAGTATTCATATCAACCAGCTGTACATTTACGCTGATACCGGTTTCGTTGGTAAAGCGTTCGTCAATTAAGGACTTGATAACATTTGCCTGATCACGTCCCGTACCAATCCAAAGAGTTAAAATCTTGCTGTCCTCTCCCTCTTCCACTACGTTACCAATCTGGTTGTAGTCAACGATGAAGGAGTAGTAAAGTCTCTGAATCTCATAGCCCGCTCTGGAAAGCCAGCTGTCACCTTCGATTTCTGTCTTGCTATCCGGTGAATAAACCATGATTCTGTCAATCTGAAGCGGCTGCGGAAGTACCTGTGTAATCCAGTTACCACATGCTCTTACATTTACTTTATAGGAAGCAATTACTTCTGTGAAACGCTCCTGATCTTCAATCAATTCTTCCAGCTGATCAATCATGGTACGAAGCACGGTCAGCTTATCGGAGTTATTACCTGCGGTAATCTCCAGTGCTGCAAGAGCCTCATCCAAAAGTCCCTTGGTCTCTACCAGCTGCGCTTCCAGTCCCGGCAGGGTAGCTTCAATCTGGTAGTCACGATACTGGTCCGGTGCCACACCGGTAATATAGATAACCTGGCGATAGATACTGTTCAGCTGCTGTACCGCTTCCTGAACAGTGCTGATAATTTCAGCCATATCGCCCAGTACTACTTCCATGCGAAGTGTATGTGTTCCTGCTTCTAAGTAGAAGCTGTAGGGATTGCCGCTTTCATCCTGGAAGGTTTCTTCTCTCCAGCTCTGCTCATAGGAGTTGGACATATTTATTCTAAAGAGGAGAAACTTAGAACCTAATAAAATCAAACAAAGGCTAAGAAAAACGAGGTGGTACTACTCATGCAAACTAAAATAATAATCATCTTCATCTGCCATGGCAAGAAGCCACTTTTATGAAAGAATGTAGGAAAAT
>JAFTXD010000134.1 GCA_017461775.1 Lachnospiraceae bacterium | reverse complement strand
TTCATACTGCTTCTGTAGCTGCGTTTTTTCTTCCTCCGTCAGCTTTTCATTCAAAATCACATATTTAAACTGTCTGCAAAGAGTTCCCCTGTCCTGCTTGGCGGTTTCCAGCTTTGCCTCCAGCTCCTCATTCAGCTTAAAGAGGATTTCCTTTACCTTGTCACGGTCCACAGGTTTCAGCAGGTATTCCCGCACACCACTGCGAAGCATCTCCACCGCATAAGAAAACTCATCATATCCGCTGACAGCCACCGTCAAAGGTACGTTGGGCAAAAGCTGTGCCTCCTTCACCAAAGCAATCCCATCCATCTTGGGCATACGGATATCCGTAAACATCACATCCACTTCTTCATTTTTCAGTACCTCCAGCGCCTGCTCTCCGTTGGAGCATTCCAATATCCGTTCCACTGGCACGCCACTCCGTTGTACCATCACCTTGATACCCTGACGAATTAATTTTTCATCCTCAACAATCAATAATGTACGCATACTATTTTACATCCTTGCTTTCTACAGGGTGCGTAATGGGAATCCGCACCATTATCTTGGTATAGCAGCCCAGCTTGGAGGCGATCTCTATACCATATCTCTCTCCAAAGCTTACTTTGATACGATCCTGGACATTCTTCAAACCGATACCATTACCGCTGCCGCCGGAAGCCTCCAACTCTCCATTAATCTTACGAAGAAGCTGCTCCACTTCCTCTTCCCCCATGCCCTTGCCTGCATCGGTAATTTCGATAATACAATCGTCCGCCTCCACAAAGCCTTTAATATAAATGCTTGTGTCTTCTGCCATCTCTTCGATTCCGTGATAAATAGCATTTTCCACAATAGGCTGTAGGGATAACTTGGGAATCTCTTGCTTATATATCACCTCCGGAATATTCTCCGAAAGATAAATTTCATAATCAAACCGCAGGTTAATCAGGCTTAAATAATTGCGAATATATTCCAGCTCTTCTCCTACGGTTACGTTTCCACTGGTCCAACGCATACTGTACCGAAGCAGCTTACCCAGCGCCGTAATAGCGTCGGAAATGTCGTACTTTTCCTCAATCTCCGCCATCATCTTAATGGACTCCAGTACATTGTAAATAAAATGGGCGTTAATCTGATTCTGCAGTGCTCGAATCTCTGTATTTTTCACCAGAAGCTCATGTTTTAGATTGGTCTCCGTCAGTTGCTTGATACTGCCAAGCATCTTGTTAATCTGGTTGCCCAGCTCACCCATTTCATCTCTGCCACAATTCTGAATCACCACATCCAAATCGCCCTTTTGTACCTCTCGTATGGAATGTAATATACTGTAAAACTGATTCAGCATACTGCGAACCACCATATCAGCAGCCAGTGCCAGTACTATTATTACCCCAAAGGCCGCTAGTACAAACACCGCCCGCTCCTTAGCGATACTTCCCAAGTCCGCGCCGATATCACTGACACTAATCAGGGCACCGCCCAGCTCCGGCAATGGTTGATAGCCGCATATCAGATGACCTTCTTCGTCACTGTAATATACCGTAGCTTCCGTACCTACATTCTCCAAGGACCTTACATACTCCAGCACCTTGCCCACTCTTTCCTCTTTATCACCTTGGGGCTGCTCTGCAAAAATCATCTCACCGTTGTCATCTACAAAGCAGGTCCATTCCTTCTCATCCCCATCATACAGCATAGGGAACATGGTCTCCATATACATGGTGACTTCAATAATGCCGATAACACCTTCTCCAAAGGCTTCCATAGGTGTTACCAGGGACAGGATAGGGTTATCCTTGTACAGCTTACCATAATCATCAAAAATACTATCCTTGTAGCCAAAATTCCAACCATAATAGTCTTCCTTCTGTGCCCATGGCTGCTTATACATACGGTCCATACGGTAAAGGATGGGCATCATCTCCTGCATATCTATGCTATCCACATAAACACGAATCTGATACAGCGCAGAGTTATTGTTAATCATTCGCTCCAAGGACGCAATATCCTCGTTGTAGAACTCAATGGACCTCTTCGTATCATAGGGATTACCACTTTTCTGCGCTACCAGGAACTCCTTCAGTGCCTGATCGCTTAAGAAAAACTGCGTGGACATATTTACAGAATCCATACTGGTAATCGCCTGGTCATAGCCCTTGCTCAGCTTGTAGCTCAGATTATTCACACGCTCATTGATAACATTCTCTTCCATACTGGTGAATACCCATGTAGAGAGTACTACCACCGGAATCAATACGAACACTGTACAAATCAGCGTAAATTTTACATTTAGTTTTAAGCCCTGAAACCAGTTCTTAAGCCTTTTCATAAGGTTTTTGTTACTCCATTCCCAGACGCTTCTTCGCGTCCTGAATCATTTTCTTACTCTCCTGACAAACCAGCTCATACCCCAGCTGCTCTCTCTGCTCCACAAAGTCTGCAAAAATTGCATCAAATTCCTCCTCCGTAGGCGCAAGCAAAAGCTTCGGAAGGGTTTTTCCCCAAAGTCTCTTGATATTACTATCTGCATTTCCAGCTTCTGTGTTACTGTCATAGCTGGTCTCGTACTGTGCCAGATAGTGACTGTAAGGATAGGTCCACTCCTCCAGCTGACCGTTGGGCTCTGTCAATGGCTGACTCCACTGAAGCTGTGTTGCATTGTCCTGCAGCATCCAATAGGCATTGTCCGCACCGTAAAGCGCATCGTACTGCTCGCGGTCCGTGTTTAAAAGTCTGCGGACTTCTTCTTTCACCACCGCTTTCCCATCCACCATATCGTAGGTGACGCCTTCTACCCCAAGGTAAATCAGCTTCTGCCCCTCATCACTCATCAGATAAGAAAGCAACGAAATGGCTTTATCCGGATGCTCGCAATTCTTGGAAATCAGAGTAACCGTCCAGCCATTAATCCCTGCACCGGGCAGTACCGGATCGTCGCCGGCTGCATTCCTGGGACCATCCACTGCTATGTAAACACGCTCCGGATGATTGGCATACAGCGCAGCCTGCTGATCTGCCATGTCCGTGCGCTGATAAAGCATACAAAAATATCTTCCCTTGGAAAGCTTCTCCTCCATCTGGGCTCTCTGGTCAATGAAAATATCTTCTTTCAAATAACCCTCTTCCCCCAGCTGACGAAAGGCTTTCAGCCAAGTTACAAAATCCGGGTCCGTGTATCTGTCATATACGTCACCATTTTCCTTTTCATAAGGCACTGCCAGGAAATTCTGCAAATATTGGTCAAAGGATACACATCCGCCTGAATCAAAAATGTGCGCTCCGATGGGAATCAGCGGTTCTCCGTCCACTGTAGGGAACTCCTCTGCAGCACGGCGTACCGCATCTATAAAGCCCTCTGTGGTGGTCATATCCGGACAACCCAAGGCTTCATAAATATCCTTCCGCACCAGAAAAGTCTGGTTGGAAGCCACATTGTAATTCTCATAATCCGATGGGGAGTAGGATGAATTGGGATAACAATAAATATTGCCGTCCTCCCGGGTATACCAGTTCACGGCTTCCTGATCTGCCACCTGCCAAAAGAGTGTGTCGTACTCATCCGCCAGTACATTCAGAGCATACACCATCTCTTTCTCAATCATTTCATCCACCTGGTCTTCCCACCAGCCCAATGTAATGATATCCGGCAAAGTATCTGAAGAAATCAGCGCGTTAAACTTCTCCTCCGCATTACCCATGGGTGCCTGAAAATTGATGGAAATACCCGTATCCTCCGTAATCTTCTCCGAAACAATATTCCCGCCCCAAGGCGTATTGTACCATGTATAATTCACATACCAGTCCAGCACAATGGGTTCCTCCGTTACAGATGCCACCTCACCGGCTGGCTCATCCGCCTGCCCACAGCCGGACATGCCCAGAACCAAAGCCCCTAT
>JAFTXD010000133.1 GCA_017461775.1 Lachnospiraceae bacterium | reverse complement strand
TTCTTCTTTTTCAGCTTCTGCTTCTGGGGAATACCGCCCATTCCCTGGAAATCGGACATATTCACAAAACGAATCTGAGGCATCCCCGGAATACCACCCGGATTGCCCCCCGGCATATTACCGCCACCCTTCATCAAATCATCCAATTCCTTCTGCAGCTGCGGGTTACTCATCAGCTCCTGATAGTCGTACTGACTTACCGTATCCATGGTTTTGTGCATACAGTCGTCGCATATACAGATATTGTTGGGAAGCTTAAACATTCTTCCCGCCTTGCTTTCCGGTCTGCGGCACACAAAACACACGTCCTCATAATCATTATCATTCTCTTCGGTTTCTTCCGAAGTGGTATCAACCTTTTCTTCTAAAACCTCATCTATTTCATTCTTTTCAAAATCTGACATATTTCCCTCCATCATAGACTGATTAACTTGTCCTACCATAGTATACATAAAACAAAGCCTCGGCTCAAGTAAACTTTTTATAAAGGAAATATAAAAAGCGCATATCCCATGGACATACGCCTTTTACCATTTCGTTATTCTTTATTCCGGTCTCTTCCCAAAGGTAATCTCCAATTCCACCTCTGTATATACACCATCTATAGGGCGCTTTACTACCACCGTGGTAGTAGAGCCCGGACCGAAGTACTGGAGGATTTCCTGTAAATCCTCGTAAGAGCTGATGCTCTGTCCATCCATCTTGCAGATGATATCACCTACCAGCATACCTGCCTGCTGTGCAGGAGAATTCTCTTCCACACTACGGATATATACGCCCTCCGGCATATTGAACATATATGCATAGTCCTCGGTAATGGTCTGGGGATTCAGTCCCATATAACCTACGTTACCGTCAGTAATCTTTACGCGTGTCTCCTTCAGCATAAGCTCGCCGATAATGGGCTCCGCTGCGCTGATGGGAATGGCATATCCCATACCCTCGATGGCAGAACCACCGATTTTGCTGGAATTGATACCGATAACCTCTCCGTTCATATTAAGGAGCGCACCACCGGAGTTCCCGGGATTGATGGCTGCATCGGTCTGAATAAATTCACACTTTGCACCACCCTCCACATCAATCTCACGATTCAGGGCACTGACATAACCACCGGTTACGGACTGACCATAGCCAAGTGCATTACCGATAGCTACCACCGGCTCACCCAGGCGAAGCTCTTCGGAATTTCCAAGCTTAGCGATGCTGATGTTGTTCATGGTCTCCTCCGTTAAGCTCTCCAAAGGAATAGCGATTACCGCAAGGTCCATATCTGCATCCATACCCTTGATGGAAGCTACTGCTACAGAATCATCGATAAAGGTTACATCCAGTCTGTCTGCGCCGGAAACCACATGATGGTTACTTGCAATCAAAAGCTCGGTCTCGGTCTGACCAATGATGATTCCCGAACCACTGGACTGTGCTTCCTGGGAGTAGGTACGTCCAAAATAGGAAGTGGTCTCGGTGTAGTTATTGATAATGGATACCATGGCGGGCATGACGTCCTCCACCATATCCGATACATCCGAGGTAATCACAGTGGTCATCACCAGATTATCCTTCTGAATCGTATTGTCGCTGGTATCCACTGTGGAAATCTGGGGCACCGGGGTTGAAGTACTTGTCGGCTGCTCAAAGCTCAAATCCATCACCTGTGTCACTGCATACAGACCGATTCCTGCAAAAAGTCCAAAGCAAAGACCGCCACAGGCAAAAGCGAAGGCCTTTTTAATGACACCCCCCTTTTTCTTTTTGGGAACCTCATTTACGTAGGTAGAAGCAGACTCCTGTACATTGTAGCTGCTGTACCTTCCGGCAGCTTCCTGCCGGGAATCTCCTCCGTCCAGGGATTCATTATTTATATTATTTGAAAAATCATCGTTATACATTTGTGCACCTCCGTGTTCATCTTATGAACCTATCATAACCACAAATTGTGTTCATCCTGTGAAAAAAGTATGCTCCTTTTGTGTTTTTCTTCCTAAAAATTTATAAAAAAAGCGATTGATAATATAAATTACAAAAGCCTCAATGACAAATACCAACAGAACCGTACAAGTTACATAAAGCACTTGTCCCGGAATCAACTTATTTACCACAGATGCTGCTTTGATACTATAATTCAGTACATGATAATCCAAATGGGTAACCATGATAATCAACGAATTCTGTCCAAAGAACATAAGCACTTTTCCCACAATACCATCAAAAGCTATCTTAAAGCCTCTGCAAACCAAAATCAATCCCACGCTTCCGCAAATGGTCCGCAGCAAAAAGAAAAAGGGGTTCTCGATTTGCAGAAATCGCAAGTCGATAAATCCGGTAAAACTACTGACAAATGCCATAGCGATAAGCAAGATGCTTCCCAGCACTCCATCACGCCAGGATCGCTCTCTTTTCTCCAAAAGAATTCCCAGAAAATATCCAAGGAAGATGTAGCCACCGGCGATTCCGGCCCGGATTGGTACCAGAAGAACATCATGTAACAGCTCATAACCCAGTATCCCTGCATGAAGCTGATAAAAATGCTGCTCGCCCAAAGATACCAGATACATCAGCACCACCAAGAAAGCTCCTGCCCATGCTGTTTTCCGCAAATTGCAGGTCTGCCGGACCTTTATAAAAAGCACTTCTCCAAGAAAAAGGGTGGGCAGAAACCAAAAAGTGGAAAATCCCTGCAGGCAAAGCGTCTGAAACACATTCCGCAAAAGAACCTCCGTCAAATCCAAGTCTTTCACCACCATCCGCAAAAGCTCCAACAGTATGGCACCTGCACTAAACACAAAATAGGGCAGCAAAATGGATTTACACTTTCCCTTTACAATCTGCCCAAAGCTTCGCTCTTCAGTTTTCGTCACATACAACAGGATTCCTGAAATCATCAGAAACAGGGGCATGTGGAAGCTGGTGATAAATCTGCGAAGGGACTCATCCGCAAAAGAGATGTGTCCCAGCACCACCAGAATCATCCCAATTCCACGCGCCACATCCAAATACCCAATTCTCTTCATTTGTTATCCTTATTCTACGGTTACGGACTTTGCCAGATTACGAGGCTTATCCACGTCACAGCCCCTTCCCACAGCCACATAGTAAGCAAACAGCTGCAGTGGAATAATTGCCAGGGAATTTGCAAAATATGGACTGGTCTCAGGTAAGTATACCACATAATCCGATGCTTTTTCGATAGCTTTATTATCTTCCCCGGTAAGAGCCATGACAAAGGCACCTCTGGCCTTTACTTCTACAATATTACTAATGGTCTTCTGATATAAGTTCGGCTGGGTTGCCAGCGCAACCACCAGGGTTCCGTCCTCAATCAGGGAAATGGTTCCGTGCTTAAGCTCTCCCGCTGCATAAGCCTCCGAATGTACATAGGAAATCTCCTTCAGCTTTAGGGAGCCCTCCAAGGAAATGGCATAATCCAATCCTCGTCCGATAAAGAAAATATCCTTTGCCGCCACATAACGGTTAGCAAACTTCTGGATTTTCCCCTTCTGTCCCAGAAGTCTCTCAATCTGATCCGGGAGTCTGCGCAAATCTCCTAAAAGGCTTTGGAACTGCTCTTCATCAATGGTTCCCCGAACCTTGGCAAACTTCATGGCCAGCATATACAGCGCCACCAGCTGACAGCTGTAAGCCTTGGTGGTGGCAACGGAAATCTCCGGTCCTGCCCAGGTATAGATGATATTATCCGCCTCTCTGGCAATGGAGCTTCCTACCACATTCACAATACCCAGCACCTTAAAGCCTCTGGATTTTGACTCTCTAAGAGCCGCCAGAGTATCCGCAGTCTCACCGGACTGGCTGATAACGATTACCATACTGTCCTCTTCCAGAATGGGGTCACGGTAGCGGAATTCGCTTGCCACATCCACCTCTACCGGGATACGCACCATTTTCTCAATAACATACTTTGCCGTCATACCGGTATGATATGCGGAACCGCAGGCAACAATATGGATTCTGCGAAGGGCCTTGATTTCCTCATCGGTCATTCCCAGCTCTTCAATCACAATATCATTGTCCTTAATACGGGGAGAAATGGTGTCATTAATGGTCTTGGGCTGCTCGTAGATTTCTTTAAGCATGAAATGCTCATAGCCGCCCTTTTCTGCCGCCTCTGCATCCCAGTCCACGGTGACCATCTCTTTTTCAATTTCTTCCTCATCCACGGTAAAGAACCTAATGGAATCCACTTTCAGCTCTGCGATTTCCATATTCTGCACATAAAATACATTTCTGGTGTATTTTAAAATGGCCGGAACATCCGATGCAATGAAAGCACCATCCTCACTCTGCCCCACAATCAACGGACTGTCCTTACGCACCGAATAAATAGTGTCCGGATGGGCTGCAAACAGGATTCCCAGAGCATAAGAGCCTTCTACACGGTGGAGCACCTTACGGATTGCCTCCAGGGGATTTCCCTTATAGTAATAATCCAGCATATGTGCCACTACCTCCGTGTCGGTCTCTGAGGTAAACACATAGCCCCTGTCCTGCATCTTCGCTCTCAAAGGGATATAATTCTCAATAATTCCGTTATGTACCACCGCAATGGTACGTGCCGCATTGGTGTGTGGATGTGAGTTCTCATCGCTGGGAGCTCCATGTGTGGCCCATCTGGTATGTCCGATTCCCAAGGTTCCCGGAAGAGTACTTCCGCCACGGGTAATATTCTCCAGCACCTTAAGTCGTCCCACCGCTTTTGTGGTCTGGATTTTCTCTCCGTCAAAAATCGCCATTCCGGCAGAATCATATCCTCTGTACTCTAATTTGGACAAGCCGTCCAGAATCACTGGCGCAGCCTGCTCTTTTCCGATGTAACCTACAATTCCACACATATTTTACTCCTCCTAAAACTAGTTCCAGTATGCCTTATTCATGGACAGCTTCTTCACCATCCAGAGAGGCAGTTTCTTATATTTTTTCCCCAGCAGATAGCCCAGGTACTTACAGCCACTCTGCGCTATCAGATAAGGAATCCATATCCACAATTTCTCATCCTTCAGATACTTTGCCGTAGCCTTCACGCTACGGATTCCCTCCCCTTCTGAGGGAACGTCTGCAAATACCTCCGGATGCTGAGCCTGGGAAACTCCCAGGTCAAAATTACGATGTAACTGGGCGGCGCAGGTATAATTATGGGAATGTACCACCCTGGCATCTGCCGCATATACCACCGCATATCCGCTTCGAATCACCTTGGATGCAAATATCATATCCTCATTGAATATAGTGCGGCGGATAAATCCGCCCAGTTCCATGTATTTTTCTCTTTTGTAGGCGCAACATACGTTGGAGCAGAAAAAGGTCTTAATCCCCAGAGCCGGCAAATCCTCCATTGTCTTTTTTCGGGATTTCTCCGGATAATTAAAGCCTCGCATATATCTCTCAATAGGACTGCAATCCTCCCTGGGAAGCTGCTTTCCATAGGCACAGACTACCATGTCATCCTGTAGCGCCTTCACCAGATTCTCTACCAGATACTCATCCTCCGGTATGGCATCCTGCGTCATTAAGAGACAGATGTCCGCCTCCGATTTCTCCATGCCTATGTGTCTGGTCTTACCGTGGTCAAACTCTCTTTTGGACAAATGGTACACCTTTACATTGCGGTATTTATCCGAAAAGTCCGTTCCGTACACCAGCTTCTCAAAATACTTCTCTTCCGTATTCATCAAAATAATCTGATGTACCTCATAAGTCTGCTTTTGCAACATATCAATCAGATGCAAAAAGGACTGCTCCGGTTTATATACCGGAATAATTACATCTACTATCATATATTTTTACCCAAAACAAGGGAGCCTATGTTAGCTCCCTTGCTATCTCTTTCTCCTAGCGCTGTATATATGGACTGGTTTCTTCCTCAATTCTCTGGCTGTAATCCTTTACATCGGATGATACGGTATATTCGCTATCATCGAACAGGAACTCATGCAGCCACTGTACATTCTCTTCCAGACTTACCGGGATAACACAGCTTCCCTTGGTACCGATGGTACCTACGGTACGCATATCCTCATGAGGGAAACCACCCTCGTCTACGATGGAATAATTTCCTACTTCATTCAGCATTCCTAAAATATCATCCTGCGAAATAGAAGTATACACGTTATTGATAACCTTTGTAAATACCTTTGTCAAAGTAGCTACATCTGCTTCCTTTGCCTGGTCTGCAATGGCCTGAATAACCTCTCTCTGGCGTTCTGCACGCTTGAAGTCATCACCCTTGGTGTAACGGATACGGCAATATGCTGCAGCCTGAAGACCATCCACCTTCTGGTAACCGGTTTCCTCTACCGGAACATAATCGCCATCCAACACATCCTTGGAAATGGTAATCTGGTAATTGTTGATATGCTTAATTTCCGCTGAGTCGATATCAAGATAAATACCGCCCAGACCATTGATACAATCAATAAGTCCCTGATAATTAACGGTTACGAAATCCTTAATATCCAGGTCCAGGTTCATATTCAGCATACCGATTGCCTGCTCTGCACCACCGGTGGAGTATGCGTTATTTGCCTTACGATAGGAATCGTTACCCTGATTTAAATAGGTATCACGATATACGGATACCAGCTTAATATCACCGGTGTCAAGATTTACAGAAGCTACCATCATACTATCGCTTCGGCTTCCCTTGTACAGCTGACTGTCGGTGGTTGCATCTACACCAAACAGTGCAATGTTCCAGTAACCCTTCAATACCGGGTTCTCCACTACCTCGGAGTTAATTACAATCTGTGTTTCTTCAATCTCTGCATAGTGAGGTCCTTCCACCTCTTCTGTGGTCTTAAATACCTTTGCAACCACTACAAGCATTACGAGAATGATGATGATCTCAATTGCAAAAATTACAATTCTTGCAGTTGTTTTGCTTTTTTTCTTTTTTGCCTTTTTACTCTGGTTTCCAGTTGCCATTTCCTTCTCCTTAACAATACACTTTAGTACGCGTTTTTATTAATAAATCCTGTAAAGAACGTCAGGAATATTATCTTCACATCAAAGCTTACGCTCCAATTCTCGATATAGTAGATATCATAGTCAATTCTTTTGCGAATGGACGTATCCCCCCTAAGACCATTCACCTGTGCCCATCCGGTAAGTCCCGGTCTGACCTGATGCTTTACCATATAACGAGGAACCTCTTCCATGAACTTCTCTACAAAAAGCGGTCTTTCAGGCCGTGGCCCTACTAAACTCATATCTCCCTTCAAGATATTAAAGAGCTGTGGTAATTCATCCAAGCTGGTTCTGCGTAAGAATTTGCCAATACCGGTGACTCTGGGGTCATCCTTTACGGTCCAGGCTTTTTTCTCACTTTCCTCCGATTGGAGCTTCATGCTTCGGAATTTATACATATAAAAGGGCTTATTGTGCAGCCCAACTCTTTCCTGCTTAAAAATAATGGGGCCGGGACTGCTGATTTTCACAAGCAGCGCCGCAATTAATAAAATAGGTGATGAAACAATGATACCAAACAGGGAACCCACAATATCCATCAGCCTTTTAATCACCATATTGCCGGTGCTTGCCAGCGGGACATAACGGATATTGATAACCGGCATGCCCATCAAATCCTCGGTATAAGGTCTTGTAGGAATCACCCTGTCATAGTCCGGAATGAACTTAGTGTGAACACCGAATTTCTCACAGGCATTCACAATTTCTTCCAGTCTGTCATAATCCTTCAAATCTAAGGTTATGGCAATCTCATCCATCTTATTCTTCGGTAAAAGCTCATACAGGAGATTTACCTCTCCCAACACCTTTACACCCTTATATAATGTGCCACTGGGCACGGAATCATCCAAAATACCATAAATGGAATACCCCCACTGAGGATTCCACTGTAATCTGTCAATGTACTGCTCCGCAGCTCTGGAGTAGCCTACCAGAAGTACATGCTTCATATTATACCCACGCTTACGCATATTACGCAGCGTCTTACGGAGAATCAGTCTGGAACAGGTGGTAATGGCAATATTGAGTACATAGAAAAGTGCCATCATGGTACGGGAAATATGAATCTCCCTTACAAACACATACAGGAAAATGATAAACAGCGCCATTCCTGCCGTATTAGCCTTGATAATGGCATAGATTTCCTTAATCTGCTTATGAGTACGCTTCGGTCCGTACACATCACAATAATAGTACAGAAGCATATATGCCGGAATAATGACCCAAAGCATTTTAAAGTAATAAGTCACCGGAAGCACTCCGATACCAAGGAGCCCGGCATTAATAACATAAAATTTAATAAAGTATGCCAGGGCGTAGGATATCAGTGTAATCAAAGCATCCATGACCACATGCATTCTATTAAATACCTTTTGATTGTCTTTTATCATACAACTCTCACCTACTAAACAAAATGCTGTCGGTGTGCCTTTTCATATTTTACGATATTATCATAATATAAACAACTTAAGAATTTATGAAGATTCCAGTTCAGCCATGCACATGTTCGCACACAAAAATACTGCTCGCAGGATTTTTTGTGCGGATATGGGCATGAGGGGAGCGCCCGTTTATGAGCAAAGTTAGCTGCGAAGCAGCGAGAAAGCGCCGTAGGCGCCTTTGCGAATGACGCGGGCTGAACGTAGCACGACGCGGGCTGAACGTAGCACGGCGCGGGCTGAACTATTTTAACATCCCCAAAACACCGCAAATCAGTTCCTTCTCAATCACCAGATAATTCTTAAGATGAGCCATCTTAAACGGAATTTTATGCTTTTTTCCCTCTTCCCCAAAAATCCTCTTAATGCCTGAAAAATAACTCTTAAGATACAAGCCTCCCATACCCTTTCTTGCGAAGAAAATAGCCTTAATCATCACACCGGCCACCAAAAAGGGCAGATTAATAAGTAACTGCAAAAGTGGCATATTCTTCCCAATCATATAAGCATTGTTGGCCGCAGCAAGCCTAGTCTTAAATTCATTATAAGTCGAACCGGAAGACGCGCTGCCGGCATGTATTACCTTTGCAGAAGGCTCATACAAATTAGTATATCCATAAATCCGGGCGCGATAACCCAAATCCATATCCTCCAGATAGGCAAAATGATTTTCATCCAGAAGACCTATTTTGTCTAAAATACTTTTCCGGTAAATGGCAGCTCCGCCACAGGCAGAAAAAATTTTCGCAGGGGTATCAAAATTTGCCGCAGACTTTCCTTTCCCACGACAATATCCCCAGCCCATAATCGTGTACATATCCCCGGCGCTGTCAATCCGCTCCGGGTCCTGAATCTGCAGCATCTGCGCGCCCACGGAGAAAATATTTTCATCCTTTTCCATGGCCTTTACCAGATTCTCCACAAAGCCCGGCAATACCTCTGTGTCATTGTTCAGTAAAATTACATAAGGAGTGCTGCTGGCCTGGATTCCCTCATTGCAAGCATGGCAAAAGCCTGTATTTTCCTGAAAAAGTATGGTTTTTACCATAGGGTATTTTTCCGCCAGAAGCTCTACGCTGCCATCCCCGGAACCATTGTCCACTACAATCACGTCAAAAACGCCCTGCTGCGCAAGAAGCGCATCAAGGCATTTTTCCAAATATTTTTTCCCATTCCAATTGGGAATTATGACCGTTACCTGTTTCATATATATTCTCCATTAAAGCTGTGGGTCATAAAGTAGTACATATCCGCGTTCCCGAAGTCTTCTGCTAAGTGCAAGGCTCCTTTTTAATGGCTCCGTCTCCGGAATCTGCAATAAAACTTCTTCTGCGGCCGGGGACAGTCTGGCACTTCGGATATCCAGTGCCTCCGCCTGCTGCATCAGTGCCGCCCGGTTTACATACCCGGAAAAGCCCTTGGCAAGTCCTGCAAAAACCACTTCTCCGTTTTCCCTCATCAGTCCCCCGGATATCCTTCCATTCTCATAAAGATTACCTCCCACCATGGCTACTTCCGGGCGCATTTCCCAGATATTTTCGGGGTAATGAATACGATAAAAGCCCAGATGCTTTAAATGGGATACTGTCACTTTCCAGCCCTGCCTTTCCGCAAAAGCCTCCACTGCCCGTTTTCCGGCCTCGTAAGCATAGCGCTTACTCTCCGTATTCAGTGCTGTAGAATTCTCATGGCATCTCCAGTGATAGAGTACCCGGGGAATATGGCAGATATGCTCTGCTGCCTTCTCTTTACCATAGAGCGACTGAATCTTCTCCACCACCCGGAGCACAAAATCAAAATCCTGTGCACCATCAAAAGCGGCCCGGAGCTTCAACTCCTTCGCCACATCACTTCTCACCGCCGTGAAATGGCAGATATAGTTATTGGTAAGAAGCAGGTCCAGATTATAATCCAGCTTAAAATGGGGGTCATAACATCTGGTACCATCACTGTTACATTTATCTTCATCGGAGTAGAGAAGTATCTTCTCATCTCCCCTTTGTTTTCCTGCGTAAATGGCTTCCGCCATATAATACAACGCATCCGGTGTAATCACATCATCATGATCCAAAAGAGCGATATAATCTCCCGTAGCATATTCAAAAGCCTGATTGGTATTTTCCGCAATCCCTGCATTATCTTTCAGTTCTACATACGAGATTCTTTCCTCCTCGTAGGATGCGGCAATCTCCTTAAGCTCCGGGGATTTCCCTGCATCCGCTAAAACCAACTGAAAATATGGATAAGTCTGATGAAGCACCGACTCTATCATTTCCCGGTAATACTCCTTAGGGGTATGATATACCGGCACCACAATACTGAAGGTGATGGGCTCTTCCCACTGCCTCTTTCTTTGCTGCTCCAGCTCCTCCTCCTTAGGCACATCATAAACATATTCATCCTGCGCACTGTGCTTCAGACGCTCTGCGGCTGCAAAAATTGTATCTTTTAAGCCGTTTTTCTTAAAATAATTTATGGTTTTCCTTAGATTCGCTTTGCTAAGTTTCCTCATGAAATCCTCGCTAAAAGGGGCTATTACAAAATGCAACAGCCCCATTCATTTCTTATAACTCTTTCTTTAAATCCTCAGTTAACTGAGCCAGCTTTGCGTCTGCATCCGCTAAATCCTTACCTACAATACCCATGTAGAACTTAATCTTAGGCTCTGTACCGGATGGTCTTGCACAACACCAGCAGTTATTAGGAAGCTCGAAGTAGAGAACGTTGGACTTCGGAAGTCCGGTAGTGGTCACTGCGCCGGTCTCCATATCCACAATCTTATCTTCCTGATAATCTCTGAACTTCAACACCTTAGCATCGCCGATAGCCTTAGGTGGATTCTGACGAAGCTTATCCATAAGGGCAGCAATCTGGCTTGCACCGGATGCCCCCTTCATGGTGATGGTGTACTGACCTTCCTTGAAGTAGCCGTAGGTCTCGTACATATCCAGCATCATATCCCATAAGGTCATATTGTTCTTCTTGCAGTAAGCAGCTACTTCACATAAGCACATTACTGCTACGATAGCGTCCTTATCTCTTGCATGAGTACCTGCAAGACATCCATAGCTTTCTTCCAGACCAAATACATAGTTATTGCTGCCGGTCTGCTCGAAAAGCTTAATCTGCTCACCAATAAACTTAAATCCGGTTAATACCTCGATTAACTTAAGACCATACTTCTGAGAAATTGGGAAGGTCATATTGGTGGTTACGATGGTGGTTACCATAGCAGGATTTTCCGGCATGGTATTTGTCTTTGTTTTCTCACGGAATAAGTACTCTGCAATCAGCATACCGGACATATTACCGGTAAATGCCACATATTCGCCGGTCTTAGTATCCTTAGCGTATACACCAAGTCTGTCTGCGTCAGGGTCGGTTGCAAGTACAATATCTGCATCCTTTTCCTTAGCCAGGTTCAGTGCATAGGTAAATGCCTTTGGATCCTCAGGATTCGGATAATCCAGAGTAGTAAACTTAGGATCCGGCTTCTCCTGCTCAGGAACTACGTATACGTTCTTAAAGCCCAGCTCCTTTAATACTCTCTGTACAGGTACGTTACCGGTACCGCAGAGAGGAGTATATACAATCTTAATATCATCCGCAACTTCTTCGATGATTTCCGGATGAATAATCTGCTTCTTTAACTCTACCATATATGCATCGTCGATTTCCTTGCCGATGACATTGTAGAGACCTGCTGCCATAGCAGCTTCCTTGTCCATGGACTTGCAATCCTTAAAATCCTTGATTGCCTGTACTTCACCGATGATTTCTTTATCCTTCGGTGCGGTAACCTGTGCTCCGTCATCCCAATATACCTTGTAGCCATTGTACTCCGGTGGGTTGTGGGATGCAGTAATAACGATACCTGCGGTACAACCTAAGGTTCTAAGTGCAAAGGAAAGCTCCGGTGTAGGGCGAAGAGCATCGAATACGTACGCCTTAATACCGTTTGCTGCCATACAGAGTGCTGCTTCATCTGCAAACTCCGGAGACATAAAACGAGAGTCGTATGCAATGGCAATTCCCTTCTCCTGTGCGCCCTGCTTGATAATATAATTTGCAAGACCCTGGGAAGCCTTTCTTACTGTGTAAAGGTTCATACGATTGGTTCCCGCTCCGATAACACCACGAAGACCACCGGTACCAAACTCTAATTCCTTGTAGAAACGATCTTCAATCTCAGCCTCGTTATCAGCGATAGCCTTTAACTCGTCCTTGGTTGCCTGATCAAAGTAATCGTCGGTAAGCCAAAGCTTATACTCTTCCATATAACCCATAAAAATCATCCTCACTTTCCTGACAATGCTTGTCTTTATAAATATACCGGACTCCAGAAAACTCAGACAGTCCCATGTATGCGTACATTATATCATTTTTTTTCCTACCTGTATAGTTGCAAACTTCTACCTAAGGGCAAAATCACTTCTATCCAATGAAAAATTAGGATTGTAGTAGGGATCCCCGGCCTCTAATTCCTTTGCCCACTTTTCCCGGAAACGGGCAGATTCCTGATTATAGCGCTCTGCCTTCTCTCCCTGATCATCCATGCCTCTGGAAATAGACTCATAGTGATACAGCTCCGCAAAAGGTGTAAATACATTCAAATATCCCTTGGCACGAAGTTTTAAGCAAAAGTCCACATCATTTAAGGAAATGGCAAAGCTCTCTTCCAAACCGCCCACTTCTTCAAATCTGTCCTTCCGCACCATGAGACAGGCCCCGGTCACCGCAGTCATATTCTGTGCATAGCAGAGGCGTCCCATATAGCCCAGATTCTGCTGGGGAATCTTGTAATGAGTATGTCCCGCCGTTCTGTGGGCTCCCAGACCGATTACCACACCGGCATGCTGAATGGTCTTGTCGGGATAGTACAGCTTAGCTCCTACAGCACCTACGTCCTCTCGCTGGGCATACATTAAAAGCTCCTCCATCCAGCCCGGAGTAATCACTTCAGTATCATTATTTAGGAGGAGAACATAATCTCCTGTGGCTTTCTTCACGCCCAGATTATTCACCGCGGAATAATTAAAGGCCCCGGTAAAGGTTACCACCTTAATAAAATCATACTGGCTCTGATACTGCTCATACAGCTTCTTAATTTCCTCGGTAGTACTGTTATTTTCCACAATGATAATCTCATAATTCCCATAGGTGGATTTATTTATAATGGAGTCCACACAACGCTGCAAATCCTCCGCATGGTCCTTATTGGCAATCACAATGGAAATCTTGGGATTTCCTAAAATCTGGTAACGGATGCGGTAAATGGTCTCACAGGCTCTGGTACTGCTAATCTGGAAATGATCCAGTCCATGATTTTTTAAATGGTCCGCAATAGCTCCCTTTCCCGCCTCGATGGCGTAAGGCTTAGCACCAATACCCGAAGCCACGCTTGCCGCATGGCTTCGCCAATAATACAACACCTTAGGAATATGCACCACATGCTTTGCTCTGTCGGTAAGGCGCAAAATCATATCATGGTCCTGGCTGCCGTCAAAGGCCGTGCGGAACAGCTCCGTCCCATCTAAAAGCTCTCTGGAAAATACACTGAAATGGCAAATATAATTATTGGCACGTAAATTATCCAGCGCATAATCCGGCTTAAAATGCATTACCAGCATTTTGTTGATATCCCCGTTATGGAAGGTGATTTCATCACAATACAAATAATCTGCATCCTTCTCATTGATAGCCTTCACATATTCAAAAAGCACGCTGGGATGAAGCACATCATCATGGTCGAAGAGACCAATATACTCACCGGTGGCCATCTTGTAGCACTGGTTGGTATTTCCTGCGATACCCTCGTTTTTCAGAAGCTTCTGGTAAAGGATTCTGCCATTTGCCTTCTGCTGATACTCCTTACAGATATCCCCCACATAGGCGTGCTCGCCGTCGGAGCCGTCCGCTAAGCAAAGCTCCCAGTTTTCGTAGGTCTGGTTCATCACTGACTCTATCATTTCCCGCAGGAAATTCTCCGGTGTGTTCCAAAGGGGCACAAGGATACTGATTTTCACATTCTTTTCAAAGTGCGTCTCTCTCTGCTCCTGTGCCTGCTCCGGGGTAGGGAAACTGGCAGTACCGAAATTTTTCTTCCGGCTGCTTTGGTGAAATTTGAAACGGATACTTCGTATCAAATCGCCGATTCCATCACACTGCTGCAAGCGCTGCTTCTTCGCCAATACAAAATTGATGGCACCTCTGGCAGGCTTACTTGCTTTCCAGAACACACTGTCCTTGATTTTATCCAGTTTTTTCTGCAAATCCTCATTGGCCGTTTCTAAGGCAAGCACCTGCTCCTCTAAACGGATACAACGCTCATGCTCTCTTTCATAAGCCTCTTTGTAATCAAATTCTGCCATATTTCTTATCCTTCTTTGCTATACTGTCAGCTCTTTTCCGCTCCAGCAAAACAGTTTTCCTTTTGATAATTTATGCTCTGCCAGCATACCGATACGGTATCTTCCCTTGGGAATTCCTGCATTCTCCATGGAAATATAAAAGCCGCCCAAGGCCACATTCACCTGGTCCGGTACGCTGAGTTCCAGCTCATATCGGTATACGCCGTCCACCTTCAACGTAAGGCACTCCGCGGACAGCTGCGTTTCCTCATTATCCGCAGATTCCAGTAGCAGATACCGGTTATAGCAGGCATTGTTGTCACCTAAAATGATGCCGTAGCCCTGCATTTTTTTCTCATCACAGATTTCCACACGAACCATGAGACACTGGTCATAGCGCGCCTTGTCCGCTCCCGCAAGGTTCCTCCAGCATGGCATCTGCTTTTCGCCCACTGCATACACATAGGCCGGCTGAATCTTTACATTCAGCCCCTTCCAGTCAAGCTCCGCCGGAAAATATGGGTCCTCATCCCAGAAATCGGGGTGCAGGTGATACAACAACTCCCGCTCCTTGCGGATAGCCTCCAATTTTTCCGGACGCTCATCATTCCCCCGGCTCAGGGACTCATGATGATACGCGTAATAATCATTGATTACCACATTCTGATAGCCCTGCTCGTAGTAGCGGATACAAAGCTCCACATCGTTATAATTCACCGCCAGGTCTTTCAGAAAACCGCCCAGCTCCCGAAACTTTTTTGCCTCCGTCAACAGGCAGGCTGCAGTTACAGCCAGACAGTTACGGTTATATTTATTCCAGTCAAAATAGTAGCCCTGGCTATCCGAAAATCCATGCAGCTTATGGTCGGGACCAATGGGGAGATTCACTACCCCCGCATGCTGGATATTGTCTCCTCCGGGATAATAAAGCTTCAGACCCACCGCCCCCACATAGGGCAAAAGCGCCTTACTGCACATGGCTTGCAGCCAGCTACTATCTACGACCTCAATATCGTCATTTAAGAAAAGCAACAGCTCCCTGGTGGCCTGTTCTGCGCCAATATTGCACATTCGGGAGAAATTAAACGCCATGGGCTCATAAATGTATTTCATGCCCCCGGTCAAGGCTTCCACTTCTTTTTTATTTTCAGCGCTGCTGCCATTGTCCACCACGATGATTTCCATTTCGGCAGATACCTTTTGCAATGCCTCCAGACATTTCTTTAACACCTGTGGATTGTCCTTGGAGGGAATTACCACTGATATCCCCGGAAGCGCCTTTATCTCCGGCATCTGCCAGAGAGTTCCCGGAGACTGAAAATGGCTTTCCCAGCTTTTTTCATCCTCCACATGACTGAGTACATAAGGTACTCTCGCAATGCTCCGGCAGCCTCTTTCAAAGCCTCCCGCCAGAGTAAATAATTTATCCATAAGAGAACGTATTTGCACCGTCTCCTCATATTCTATCAAGTCCGCTTCGGTGGAAAGCCCCGCCTCCTTAAGCAGACTCTTTCTCACTGCAACCACACTGCCCACATAAAAGTAGGAAATGTAAGTATCCGGTGACCAACAGGGCTTTACAAAGGGACTTCTACGCTCACCATCTGCCAAAAGCACATCCTCATCTCCGTAAAGAATCTGCACCTGGGGCTTCTCTGCAAAATAAGCAGTAAGCTGGTTCTCAGCTTCCTTGGAGAGAATGGCACCACGCAGCTTCCAGATAACATAGTCCCCCTCTTTCTTTCGGGTCGGCACCTTCTTCTTTGCCTCATCCTGCTCTGCCCACTGAGTATAGGTCAGCTTCTGCCTGCCAAGCTCCTTCTCATAGTCCCTGCTTACTTTCTGAATCCATGCATTCTTTACGATACTCTGTATCCCCATGCGTCACCTCTTATATCAGCTTCTTTACCGCCCGCGCCATATCCTCTGCCATAGCCAGCGGAAGGCTTACAACCTCCATTTTTACGCGGAAAATATTGTCCTTCTCCGGATTTAATTTTGCCACCGCAATATTAATATTAGGATCCATAGTAGGAAATACCACGCTTGGGCAGCTCTTGTCTCCCTTTAGCACCTTACCGTTGGTAATCAGGATGCCTCTCTTCTCCAAAGGAACGGGTTGTTCATTAAAGGTCATCTCCAGAATCTTACACATACAGGAGCTAAAGGATGGATCCACACGCAGCATCTGCACATTCCCGCTGACATGGAACTCAAATTCCACCAGGGTATCATTTACATAAGCATCCGGCACATACACGGATTCCTCTTCCTTGTAGCCACTGCCCGTATCCTGATAAATCTGGACTCTGGCCGCTTTTGTTGCTTCCTTGTGTGGCTCTATCCACTTTTCGGGAGTATATACCTCCCCACCTAAGAGGTTTCGGATTTCTCCCATGGAAAGACGTTTGCCGGTGACAAATTTCTGGAAATCTGCCTCCTGAGCTCTGTACTCTTCCGCTTCCTTCTCACTGATATGAAGAGTATCCAACACCCTGCCCAGGTCGATGGCATTCCGCTTCTCATCCTCCAAAATGTAGCAGTAAATAGCACGGAAAGCCAGCTCTCTGGTGGATACTGCCTTACCGAAGGTCCACTCATAATCAATCAATGTCCATGTATTTCCATCCACCAAAATATTGGCAAATATCAAATCATAATCCGCTACCGGATACTCCTCGTTGTAGCCGACTCTCTCCATATACTCTTCAAACAGCGCATAGAAGCCCTCATAATCCCTCTTTTCCACACACGCATCCATCAGCTCGGAAAGGGGTCTGCCGGACACAAATTCAAAGGCAGCGTAAAGCTCCTCCGCCGTTTCCACCACCTGGCACTTATTAATGGCCAACACGCTGTTTTCGTACCGCTTGCAAAGATTCTCGTAGGCAAGCTTCATGCTCCGCACATGCTCTCTGGCCTCCTCTGTCAGAGAATACTTACGCACCTGCAGATTACCGGCTTCATCCTTACAAATGACGGTCTTAATCTGATACTGGGGTGCTCTGTCATTGGAGTATTTGGTATACATCACCGGCAATTCCCCGCCAATAACCGCCACATAGGAATTGGCGAACACAGAAAACAGACCGTCCTTTACCACCCCATCAAAGGCGTTTTTTTCATCAAATAAAAGCATACGGTCTCTGTCAAAATTTCTGAAATTATTACACAGCTCTCCCTGCCCCGGAAGATAACCGTCCGAATATACGGTGGTCATAAACTTATAATCCGGATATGGATAATAAAAAGCGGCATTCTCCACACCGCAGTTTGCAAAAATCTGCTCCAGCGCAGGCCTGGAAAAGGTTCGCACACCGCCTCCGTTTGGATATCCTTCGATACCACTGAAATAATCTCCCAGATGGTCTTCCTTACAGCCGGCGAAATACTTCATTCCCAGACGATTCTCAATGGCGATAACAATACGCCCGCCGGGCGCCAAGTGCCTTAACAGAATCTTTAAAAAATCCTCGTAAGGCGTCTCGCCTCCGATATAGGCCTGTCCATATTCAAACACACCAATCAGGCAGATATAATTAAAATCCGTGGGAAGTGTGGGCTCTATATCCTTAAAATTCCCCACATGAATGGTTACATTCTCGCAATCCGTATGGCGATAGGCATTAATCATACTGCGCTTCTTGGACAAATCCACACAGGTAACACTTCCCGCCTTACGGGAAAACACACCGGTAATGGCTCCACATCCACTGCCGACCTCCAATACCTTATCCTCCTTGGTAAAGGGGATAAAATCCACAATATTTTCACGAAGAGGAGAAAGATGGTACAAAATAGGCCAGCTCTTTTTCTCTTCGATGATACGTCCATATTCTACAGGAGAATAGTCCCTGGCAATCTGTAAAAGCTCATCCTCCACCGTGCCGTCACAGTAAAAATCCTCTCCCGGATATTTGCTCAAATCAAGCGTAATTTTTCCAATCGTTTCTGTCATAGGTGATCCTCTCCTACGAAGTTTTTATATAATCCTTGATATCTACAACCTTTTCGTCCTTCTGCTCCGGCACATCCGTTACCAAAGTCTCGGATATCATATCGTAGTAGCCCACGGTATTTTTATCCGACACCACCGTAATATTCAATGCATCGTACAAGCGGTGATACACCTCAAAGGTATCCCCGTTATATCCGGTCAGCCCAAAGGAAAGGAGGTACTCTCCTCCCTGTAGCGTCATTTTCTGCTTAAAGGTGATATCCTTCACCATTCCCGGCTTCACACTGTCCAGAAAGGCCTTCTCCAGCATAGTATTGGTACCGGTAATCTCCACACCAATGGGATTTTTGATAGAAAATGCAAAAATCGGTGCCGGAAGAGTATCGTGGAAACGTACCCGCATATGGATGGTAAATTCACTACCCTTTAAAATAGCATTGGTCTTGATTCCTCTGTCATCAGTGATATATACGGACTCAATCTCCCCCTGCTTAGTACCATACTCCAAAAGCTCGGGATTTTTGCCCATATCCGCTGCATCCGCATCTGCAACCGCAGCCTTTTTGATACCGTCATCCTCCAAAAGGTTGGTGCTTTCATCGGTTTCATCCGGGGTATACTGTCCCACCAGCACCCGCTTATAGGTATCAATCATCTCCTTGGGAGAGCCCTCTCCCAAAAGCGTACCCTTATTCAGCAGATAGACTCTGTCACAGTATTTGCTGATACTGCTCAAATCATGACTTACAAAGACAATGGTTTTACCCATTTTCTTAAATTCTTCAAACTTATGATAACACTTTGCCTGGAAGAACACGTCACCTACGGACAACGCCTAATCCACAATCAAAATCTCCGGCTCGATATTGATAGCCACAGCAAAAGCCAGTCGTACAAACATACCACTGGACTAGGTCTTGAAGGGCTGATATACATAGTCCCCGATATCCGCAAACTCTAAAATTGCCGGCAGCTTTTCATCGATTTCCTTCTCTGAAAAGCCCATCATGGTACCGTTCAAATACACATTCTCGATACCGTTATACTCCATATTAAAGCCCGCGCCCAGCTCAAGAAGTGCTGAGATGCGACCGTTTACCTTCACATTACCCTCGGACGGATTCACCACACCGGTGATAATCTTAAGGATGGTGGACTTACCAGAACCATTGGTACCGATGATACCCACGGTCTCCCCAGTCCTAATCTGAAGGCTCACACCATTTAAAGCATAGTGCTTCTTTGCGGGGGTTTTCGAAAGACCAAAGGCCTCCTTTACACGGTCCATGGGCTTTTCATAGAGCTTATATACTTTTTTTACATTGTTTACATCTATTGCAATACGTTTATCCTGCACCTTGCACCAATCCTACTATTCTACAATATAGATTCCATCTTTTCCAAACCATTGTGCCATGGCCTTATTGGTATCATAATTCATATCAATACTCAACTCACCCTTGTACAAAAACCATGGTTTCCACTGATATGCTTTGACTCCTACTATTGACTCATCACTCTCAGTAATCTGCTCCACTCTTTCCAGATATTCGTTATGTAAATTATTCGCTTCTCCAATATGCACATAAAAGTATGCCCCCAGGTAGCACAGGTTCCTGCCTGGTTGGGCGAAAATACTAACCATAAAACAGCTGCCCCACCTACCAACATGTACATTAATAACCATTGTTTTACCTGTGGAACTGTTTTACCGGTTCTTTTCCTTCGTTGCATCCACCAGCCCAGCCAATAAGCCACATTAAAGAATAACAATAGCTGAAGAGTAAATTTCACAACAACCCATGTTCTTGAAAGTCCTTCTATCCCATACCGTAATAACTGGATGTAAATCCTGTACAATAAAAACAAAACGAAAATATAGTAACCAACAATGGGCAACGGAATTTATATTCCAACCTACTAATGCTATTCCATATCATTAATACAAATGGCACCAGAATAACGATAGTAATACTTCCGGTAAACTCCCAAAAATGTACCGCACCCGACTTAAATGAATACAGAATGGACTCTAGTGCACCATAGCCATTATACCATGCACTCCTAACAGCATTTCCCGGCGCACTAATGTTAAAATACAATGCAATCGTGTAAATTATATCTGCCGGCAAAAGAAAAATACAAGACTTTCTCTCTAATAAAAATCCCACAGTAGTTGCAAACAATATCAATAATATCCCCTGCAGTGCGGTTACAAAATTACTGCCGCCACAAACCAACGATAACAATGCCGCAAAAAAACCGGCACACACTCTCTGCATTCTGGTTCTGGCATAAAACCCTTTTATTATCGACGTTAGCAGCAAAAATAGACAACCATGCATAAAGGTATAGTGTACCGCCGCATTGTACCAATAAATACCTTCTTGTGCTGTATAAATCAACTCAATCATTGTAAGAGTCACTAATACTGCCACTGAAATTTGTATACTGTATTGCGCCTTCATGAAATGCTTACAAATCGTCTTTACAAAGCAAAGACTTGACACACAAAAAAACAATACAATGCCTATAATTCCCACATAATAATAGCCCTCTCCAAAAGCCTCCGGCATTATGGACATCATCACAATAGAAGAAAAGGTTCCTTGCCAACAATACCACCAGGTTCTCGCCACATACATTGCTCCCAGAATAGCCCCCTTTAAAGGACCATACACATCAATATGACTTTTTACATACACTGCATAGCTATAGTCATCATACCATGGTATTGCATAAAACGCTAATCGAATAATCGGTATAAGCAATATTACAAAAAGAAGCACGGCCGGAACAAAAAGCCATCTCTCGGGTATGGAAATCCCAAAAATTCTTTTAATTCTCTTCATAAACCTCCTACAGCACATCAGCAAAATGTAACTTCAATCGTTTGAATATCAATGCGCCGATACCAAAAAGTACCACGGTAAATATCCAGAAATACATGGTAGAATAAAAGTCTTCAAAGAACCATCTCTGGCCATAAATGGCATCACGATACCCCTGCACAATGTACACAAGAGGATTTATTTTGAGAAGATTTACTCCATCGCCATTTTTATTTACCAAATCGTCCATATTCCAGAGAATGGGAGTCGCCCACATTCCCAGCTGAAGGGCAATGTTAATAATCTGGGCCAGATCCTTAAAAAATACCATGATGGCACAGGTGGAATAACACATAGCCAACACCAGGATAAACAGACACCCACTATAATAGAAAATCTGTAGAGTATACAGACTTGGCGGATATCCGTATAGCGTAGCTACCACCAAAAGTACCCCCACGAAAAAAGCATGGATAAAGGTAGCACCAATCACCTTGATAATGGGGATAATACTGATTTTAAACACTACCTTCTTTACCAGATAGGAGTATTCTAAAAGAGCCATGGTCCCGTGATTCAGCGCCTCACTGAAATAGAACCATGGAACAAGTCCTGCGGTCAAAAAGAGCACAAATGGCACCTCTACTCCGGCCCGAAGCTCGGGTCCCTTACTGCCAAAAATCTTGTCAAACACAAGATAATACATCAGCACCGTTACTACCGGCTGTGCCATGGCCCAAACTGCTCCCAGATAGGAGCCTGCATATCTTTTCTTAAAATCATTCTTGGAAAGCTTCCAGATTAAGTGTCTGCTCTGCCACAGCTCCACAGGAAGTGTGGTGAACTTATCATAAAATCTTACAAAAATAATGCAGGACACCACAATAAGCCCACAGGAAATCACTTTCTTGACAAGCTCCTCCTGGGGGTCGGCAAACTGGTTGTGATGTACCACTATAATGGCCATCATAACCACTGCCACCAATATAAAAATGGATATTACACCTTTTTTTGAAAAACGAGGTTTCTTTGTGGGCTGCATTAGCAATACTTCTCCTGATACTTTTCAAATGGTTCATGCACCTTGTCCTTATCGGAAAGGATGATTTCCATTCCCTCCGTAATCGGCCATTCCACACCGATGGCAGGGTCATTGTACATCAGACCGCCCTCATCTCCCGGATGATAAAAATCGGTCACCTTATAGCAGAATTCTGCATAATCAGACAGCACCAAAAAGCCATGGGCAAATCCCTTGGGAACGAAAAACTGCTTTTTGTTTTCCTCGGAAAGAAGCACTCCCTTCCACTGACCAAAGGTAGGAGAGCCCTTACGAAGGTCTACCGCCACATCATATACCTCACCCTTAATTACACGCACCAGCTTGTCCTGTGGGTAATTAATCTGAAAATGAAGTCCGCGGAGCACGCCCTTTTTGGATGCGGACTGATTGTCCTGTACAAATTCTACATCGATGCCCGCTGCTTTATAATCATTATAATTGTAGGTCTCTACAAAATATCCTCTCTCGTCCCCGAAAACTGTGGGGGTGATTACCTTCAATCCTTCAATATCACATGTTTCAACTGTAATTTTGCCCATTTTATACCTCTTTTATTTTATTCTTTACAAAGCAAGTATTCGCAAAATCGTGCCCATGCAAGCAAGCTTGCTGTTCCCGTTTTAATCCTAAGTACTTGCTTCGTTATTCTTTTATATAACTGATATTCAAATCTACGCGGCCTTCAATACCATCCACCTTACCCTTGGAGGTATACTGCCACATCTCATAATATCCCTTATAAAGCGGCACGCTGCGATATTCTGCCAGCCAGATAACATAATTGTCCAGCTTCTCCGTATGCAGATTATTATTCAGCCAGTTACGGCTTGCATACACGCCGGCAGTATAGCCTGCATTTTCCACTGTACGGCAAAAAGCTTCGCAGACCAATGTTCTGGTGTCTACATCCAGCCCATCCGCTCTTCCGTTGCCTCCGGCGCCTTCGGTGTCAATGTATATGGGATAGGTAAGCTGATAATCATTTACCAGCTGCAGCACCATGGAGGCCTCCTCCACCGCTTCTATTTCATTGATTGCCTGGGTAAAGAAGTACACACCCACATCAAGCCCCGCATTTATGGCACCACGAATATTGGCTTCAAAATATGGGTCCACAACCAGACTTCCCGTAGAAGAACCACGGTAACCTGCTCTGATGATAGCAAACTGTATTCCGGCATTTTTCACCTTATCCCAGTCAATCTCGCCCTGCCACTTGGACACATCGATACCTGCCTGGGTATTCTTGCTGCCTGCCTGAAGCTTCTTTATCTCCGTCTTGTCCGCATCCTCCAGTGCATCCTTCACACCGGTATCTTCCGCTTCGGCATCAATTTCCGCTTCCGTTTTTATCAAAAGAGAAATATCATCGATGGGAACATACTCCACCTTATCCTTCACATAAATCTTGGTCGAATTGTTGGGTACCTTATAACCAACCATGGGATTTAAGGACACATGATAATCTCCGGACGCAATATCACCGATATAGATGATACCATCCTTATCCAGGTCCTTATATTCCCCCAGCTCTTCCACATCAATATAAAAGCTTTTGCCGGATACCGGCTTTCCGTCCTGCCCCACAATCTGCACACGCAGATCCTTCTCTACACTGGTCACCATCAAGGACAGGCGATTGGAATCGTCCAGGGCCATACCCATAAAGGAGTCTTCATCCACATCAAAGAAGGTATCATCCTTTAAAAAAGCGGACAAGTCATCACCAATCTGATTCACATCCCTGGGTGCCTCCGCCTCCTGGGACTGCGCCAGCAGAGCAGTGTTTAACGTATTTGGCTTTTCCTGATTCATCAGTATTACCAGAAATACGGCAACAGAAATCACCGCCAGCGCACTGACAATACATAAGCGTTTCAGCTTAGAGTCCATTTGCTACCTCAACTAAATATTTACCATACTCGGTTTTCATAAGAGGCTCAGCCAGCTTCAGAAGCTGCTCCTTATCGATAAAGCCTCTCTTAAATGCAATCTCTTCAATACAGGATACGTATAATCCCTGACGCTTCTGGAATGCCTCTACGAAATTGGCAGCCTCTAAGAGCGCATCATGATTACCGGTATCCAGCCATGCGAAACCACGTCCCATCGTCTCTACACGAAGAGTTCCGCGACGTAAATACTCGTTGTTGATAGAAGTGATTTCAATTTCTCCTCTTGCGGAGGGCTTTACATTCTTTGCAATTTCCACTACGTCATTGTCGTAGAAATAGAGTCCCGGCACTGCGTAATTACTCTTGGGATTTGCGGGCTTCTCCTCGATGGAAAGAGCCTTACCTTCTGCATCAAACTCTACTACACCATACTCTCTGGGGTCACGCACATAGTAACCAAAAATGGTGGCGCCGCTTTCTCTGGATGCCACTTCGCGAAGCAGCTTGGAAAAGCTCTGACCGTAGAAAATATTGTCACCCAGTACAAGCGCAACATTATCCTTGCCGATAAACTCTTCACCAATGATAAACGCATCCGCAAGTCCTCTGGGAGTCTCCTGCACTGCGTAGCTGATATCCATGCCCAGCTGACTTCCATCACCTAAAAGCTCTTCAAATACCGGCAAATCTCTGGGGGTGGAAATAATCAGCACCTCTCTGATACCTGCCAGCATCAAGGTAGATAAGGGATAATAAATCATAGGCTTATCATATACCGGCATAATCTGCTTGGAAATAGCCTTAGTTAATGGGTAAAGACGTGTTCCGGAACCACCTGCTAAAATAATACCTTTCATC
>JAFTXD010000132.1 GCA_017461775.1 Lachnospiraceae bacterium | reverse complement strand
TATATGAGTTGCCCGGTAAGATTGACCGTATTGAGTTTTATCAGGCAGAGCTGGACTACGCAAGACAGGAGCAAAGCTACTTACAGCAAATCGAGCGTTATGAGCAGCAGCTGGAGGAGCAGAAGGAGCTAATGAATATGACGGAGATTCTGGCTCCGGTGGATGGAATTGTTACGGAAATAAGTGCAGAAATGGGAGGAGCTAAGCTGGAAAATGGGGATATGGTTGCGAAGATTATCCCTACGGATCAGATTTACATGTGCTTTGAAGATGCTCTTTCTCATTATGCATATGGGAATGAAATGACCTTTGTTGTAGGAAGAAATCTGCAGGCGAAGGAGTTCTCGGCAAAGGTGGTATCTACCAACGGTAAGGCTCTGGGCAGTGGCTGGAATAAGCAGCTTTCCTATATTGAGGCCAGTGTGGAGCCCTATGCAGTACTGACAGAAGGACCTTTCTATGTAAAGGCAATTACGAATGTTATGAAGAATGTACTGCTGGTGCCTTATGATGCAGTTTCCACAGATAACGGAAAATATTTTGTGACGGTTCTAAACGAGGATGGCACACTGGAAAAGACCCAGTTCTTAGCTGGAGGCAACAACACAGAGTATTATTGGGTATACGATGGCCTGGAGGAAGGTACATCAGTCTTGATTTATAACAACTAATGCGGGGGCCGATAGAATGCTTACTTTGATTTGGCAGAAAATTATGCATAAAAAATGGATGGCACTGTGTCTGTTGATTGGCAATATATTGCTGATTGCAGTAGCGGTAAGCTATCCCATGTACAGAGGAGCGTCCTTCCAAAGGATGCTTTGTGATGAATTTGAGGCGTACCGTGACCAGACAGGTGACTGGCCTGCCACCTTTGCGGTGTCTCACAGTAGAACAAAAGGAAAAGATGGAACCAGCTATGAACAGCTTCGCGCCTATGTGGAGCAGTCAGTAGCAAAGCTGGAGGTTCCCATTTATCGAGAGATTGAGATTCTAAGTACCACAATTTCAGAGATTACGCCGGTTACTCCCAGAGACGAGAAGGTTTCCCGAAAGGTGCGTCTCACCAGTGTGACTGATTTGGAGGATTATATCAATGTATTTGCAGGGCGACTTCCGGAGCCGGGAATGATTGATGGAGAATATGTGGAAGTCATTACCTCGGATATTATTGCGGATAAGATGGATATTCTTCTGGATGAAATGTATGAATATACCAAGCTGACCTGGCCAAATGGTGATCCCATTAAAATCAAGGTGGTTGGTATATTTAAGGAGCTGAATTCCGCAGATTATTTCTGGGCAAGCAGCTTAGAGGATATGGATAGGGATGTGTTTATGCATACCGAGACCTTCCATGAGCTCTGCATCGGAGAAGAGAATGAAAAAGCTCTCGGTATGAAGAAAACCATCTATGAGCAGATGGATTATGAGAAAATCGAGCCAAGTAGCGTAAAGAGTCTGGTGTATACAACTCAGCAGCTTTTAAATGGGAACGGCGGCGATTTGATTATGGAGAATGCCTATGAGGGCATTATTGATAATTACAGTGCCAAGGCGAAAAAGGTAGAGACCTCTCTTATGATTTTGCAGATTCCGGTGCTGGCACTTCTGGTGGCATTTATTTATATGATTTCGTCCCAGATGCTGACCATGGAGCAGAATGAGATTTCGGTAATGAAGAGCCGCGGTGCGGGGCGAGGTCAGATTCTGGGAATGTATCTGATTCAGAGCATTATTTTAAGTGGGGCAGGCGCAGCAATCGGCATCCCTCTTGGAAGAGTGCTTTGCAGCCTGATTGGTACGGCTACAGACTTTATGGTTTTTGCGGGAACGCAGGTGTTGGAGCCGAAGTTTTCACAGGATGTGGCGATTTATGCAGCCGGTGCTGTTTTACTGACAATTTTGCTGACGCTCCTGCCGGTAATCGGCTACAGCCGGGTATCCATTGTACATTTGAAGCAGTCCAAGGCACAGAAGAGTAAGTCCCTTTGGAAAAAGCTGTTTTTAGATTTTATCTGTATTGGTATTTCCCTTTATGGATACTACAATTTCTCACAAAACCAGGAAAATATGATGCAGCAGGTACTTATGGGGGAACCCTTAGATCCCCTTCTTTACTTAAGCTCTTCTTTGTTCCTGCTGGGGTGCGGACTTTTGGCAGTGCGAATCCAGCCATGGATTTTGAAATTGATTTTCCTGATTCGGGGCAAACGTATGTCGCCAAGTAGCTATGTATCCTTTACGGATGCCATTCGCGGTGGCAAGAAGACCGAGTTCATTATGCTTTTTATGGTACTGACGGTGGCTCTGGGTATTCACTCAACTACAGTTGCACGAACCATTGTAGCCAATGCGGAGCATAATGCTTCCTATGTGAATGGTGCAGACCTTGTGCTGAAGGAAGTGTGGCGAATGGGCATGGGTGAAGATGCAACCTACATAGAGCCGGATTTCGGTAGATATACCGTAATTGACCAAGTGGAGAATGTTACAAAGGTGCTTCGTTACGAGACAGAAATGGTTCGTAACAATAAACAGATGACAATCTTAGGTATCAATACCGGTGAATTTTCCAAGATTGCCAATATGCCGGACGAGCTTTTACCTTATCATTTTTATGATTATCTGAATGTGCTTGCCAGTGATGAGTATGCAGTTCTTTTATC